>NZ_JBEOVJ010000010.1:0-164667 GCF_040295435.1 Streptomyces sp. NPDC002809 | reverse complement strand
GTTGATAGGCCAGATGTGGAAGCCCGGTAACGGGTGGAGCTGACTGGTACTAATAGGCCGAGGGCTTGTCCTCAGTTGCTCGCGTCCACTGTGTTAGTTCTGAAATAACGAACGGCCGTGTTTTGTTCCGGTGTTGGTTAATTTCATAGTGTTTCGGTGGTCATTGCGTTAGGGAAACGCCCGGTTACATTCCGAACCCGGAAGCTAAGCCTTTCAGCGCCGATGGTACTGCAGGGGGGACCCTGTGGGAGAGTAGGACGCCGCCGAACTCCTTTTGATAGTTAAGCCCCGTGCCCTTGTGGCACGGGGCTTTTCTGCGTTCCGACCGTTTAAGGTCATGACATGCGCTACGAACTGGTCATCTTCGACAACGACGGTGTGCTCGTGGACAGCGAGCCGATCGCCAACACCATCCTGGCCGGCTACCTCACAGAGCTCGGACACCCCACCTCGTACGAGGAGTCCCTCCGCGACTACATGGGCTCGGCCGTGCACCGGGTGCACGACCTCGTCGAGGAGCGGGGCGGCGAGAAGCTGCCCGCGGACTTCGACGACACGCTCCACTCACGGATCTTCGCCGCGTTCCAGCGGGAGCTGGAACCCGTTCCCGGTGTGGAGGAGGTACTGGGGGAGCTCGTCGCCGAGGGGATTCCCTACTGTGTCGCCTCCTCCGGCAGCCACGAGCGGATCCGGGTCAGCCACCGCAAGACGGGGCTGGACCAGTGGTTCGAGGAGGAGTGGATCTTCTCCGCGGAGGACGTGGGCCGTGGGAAGCCGGCGCCCGATCTGTTTCTCCTCGCCGCCGAACGGATGGGCGTGGCTCCCGAGCGGTGCGTCGTCATCGAGGACAGCCCGCTCGGGGTGGAGGCAGCCAGGGCCGCGGGTATGGATGTGTACGGGTTCACGTCGATGATGCCGGCGGACCGGCTGGCCGGGGTGACCGGGCATTTTTCCGACATGGGACAGCTTCGGGAATTGCTTGCCTGACGTCTCTACCCATGGGTAGAGACTGGCTCTACGCTCGCGCACATGACAGATGCACGTTTGCGGCACGGCAGAGCTTCCCTTGCGTTGAGCTTCTTCGTGCAGGGCGTCACCTTCGCTCTCCTCGTCACCCGGATCCCCGCGATTCAGGACCGGTACGGGATATCCGACGGCCTGCTGCCCGTGTTCCTCGCCGCCGTGCCGATCCTGGCGGGCGTGGGCAGCGTGGTCACCGAGAAGGTGGTCGCGCGCGTACGCCCGAGGGTGGTCCTGCGGTGGGCGCAGCCGGTCGTGCTGCTGGCGCTGCTCGGCGTCGGCGCCGGGAGCGAGCTGTGGGAAGCGGCCCTGGCGCTCGGTGTGTTCGGGCTGTCGGTCGGTGCGCTGGACGCCTCCATGAACATGATGGGGGTCAGTCTCCAGCGGGCGTACGGGCGCTCCATCATGCTGGGCTTCCATGCCGCGTACAGCCTGGGCGGGATCGCCGGGGCGTCCATGGCGTGGGCCGGGGCGCACTGGGATCTGTCGCTGCTGGTCTCCTACCTTCCGGTGGTTGTGGTGCTGCTGCCCGTCGCGTTCGCCGGGAGCCGGTGGTACGTGGAGGGGAAGCAGGAGGAGGAGCTGGGCGCGGAGCGGGGCAAGGCCGGCTCGGTCTCCTTCAAGCTGCTGATGCCGCTCTGTCTGGTGATGTGCTTCGCGTACATCGGGGATTCGACGGTCTCCAACTGGAGCGCGAAGTATCTGCAGGATGTGCTGGGAAGCTCGGAGCAGCTCTCGACCGTCCCGTACAACGTCTACATGGTGACGACGCTGCTGGGGCGGACCGTGGGGGACTTCGGGGTGCGGCGGTTCGGCGCCGTGGCTGTGGTGCGGTCCGGGAGCGTGCTGGCCGCGGCCGGGTTCGGGGTGGTGGCCGTCGCGGGCGGGGCCTGGGTGGGGATGCTCGGGTTCACGATGCTGGGGCTCGGCCTCTGTGTGATCGTGCCGCAGACGTTCGCGGCCGCGGGGCGGATGTTCCCCGGGGCGAGCGACACCGCGATCGCCCGGCTGAACATCTTCAACTACGTGGGATTCCTGGTCGGCTCGCCGCTGGTGGGGGCTCTCGGGGACGCGTGGAGCTACCGGGGCGCGATGCTCGTCCCGATGGTGCTGGTGCTCGCGACGCTCTTGTACGCCAAGTCGTTCGGCGCGGAGCCTGCCCGATACGGTGGCGGGCATGAGCGGCCGCGCACAGTTGATGTGGGATGACGCAGTAACGGGATACGACTTCGGGGACAGTCATCCCATGGACCCGGTCAGGCTCGCCCTGACGATGGGGTTGGTGCGGGCCTTCGGCCTCGACCGGGCTGTGGACGTCGTGGCGGCCAAGGTGGCCGGGGACTCGACGCTGCGGCTGGTGCACCGGTCGGACTACGTGGCGGCCGTGCGGGCCGCGTCCGCCGATCCGCGGGCCGCGGACCAGAGCTACGGGATCGGCACGACGGACGATCCGGCGTTCGCCGGTATGCACGAGGTGTCGGCGCTGATCGCCGGGCAGTCGGTGGCGGCGGCCGAGGCAGTGTGGCGGGGTGAGACCGGGCATGCCGTGAATTTCGCCGGCGGGCTCCATCACGCCATGCCCGGCGGGGCTGCGGGTTTCTGCATCTACAACGATCCGGCGCTCGCCATCGCGCGGCTGCTGGAGCTGGGGGCGGAGCGCGTCGCGTACGTCGATGTGGACGTGCACCACGGTGACGGGGTGCAGGCGGCCTTCTGGGAGGACCCGCGGGTCCTGACCGTCTCGCTGCACGAGCACCCCAGGACGCTCTTCCCGCAGACCGGCTGGCCCGAGGAGACCGGGGCGGGGGCCGGTGAGGGCGGTGCGGTCAATGTGGCGCTGCCGGCCGGGACGGGCGACGCGGGGTGGCTGCGGGCGTTCCACGCGGTGGTGCCCGAGCTGCTGGCGGACTTCCGGCCGCAGGTGCTGGTGACGCAGCACGGGGCCGATACGCACTTCGAGGACCCGCTGGCCCATCTGGCGGTGTCGCTGGACGCGCAGCGGGCCGTGATGGCCGCCTGCCACGACCTGGCGCACGAGTACGCGGACGGTGGGCGATGGGTGGCGCTCGGCGGGGGCGGTTATGCGGTGGTGGACGTGGTGCCGCGGTCCTGGACGCATCTGGTCGGGATCGCCGCGCACGCGCCGGTGGACCCCGAGTCGGTGATCCCGTCGTCGTGGCGGGACGAAGTCTACGCCCGGACCCGGCAGCTCGGGCCGGCCCGGATGACGGACGGGCGCACCCCGTCGTGGAAGGCCTGGGAGGACGGTTACGACCCCGCGGACCGGCTGGACCAGGCGGTGCTTGCGACCAGGCGCGCGGTGTTTCCGCTGCGGGGGCTGCTGACCTGAGGCCGGTCCGGGTACTGGTGTTGCGCCCGGGGTTACGCCAACTGTGGGGCGTAACCCGGGTTTTGGTCCCTGGGGGCGGCCGGTCGGGCAGCATCGGCAGGGTGTTGAGTACCGGAGCGCTGCGTGCGCATCTGCTGGCGGCCCGGCTGGCCGGGCCTGTGGCCACTTCGCGGGAACTGAGTCTGCGGAGCTATCGGCTGTTCGCGGCCAGGGATCCGCGGGTGACGCTCGGCCTTGATCCCGGACGGGTGTGGGGGGAGCGGGACCTGCTGCGGCTCATGGCCGACAAGTGCGGGGTCTCGGACGATCCCGCGCATGTATCGGGTCCCGATGTGATCGATCCGGAGCGGACGCTGGCGGGGCTGGAGGCGTTTGCCGAGCGGTTGTCCGAAGCCGCGGTGCGGCGGGCGCCGGTGCTGTTCGGAACGGGGCATCCGCACCGTCTGCTCGGTTTCTACGCTGCGTTGGCAGACGCCTTGTCGGCGGTGGGGTGCACCGTGCTCACTCCCGCGCAGGGGCGACGTATCGACATAACGACCCGGTTCGGCGTACGCACGTACAGCCTCGACTACGTACGGGGAGTTGCGATGGTGCGCGAACCCGGCGTGCGGGTGCCCGGTGGTGGCACCGGCGCACACACCCACTCGCCGCTCCCGCTGAGGGTGGCGCTGGAGGCTGCCGCGAATGCCCGGGGGCCGTTGCCGGAACTCGTCGTGGGGGACCACGGCTGGGTCTGCGGGGCAGGTCAGCTGGGCATCGAGGCGATCGGGCTGGCCGATACGGACGATCCGGCGCTGTTCGTCGGGGAGGCGGAGGGCCGGGTGGCGGTGGCCGTTCCGCTCGACGACGCCGTGCAGTCCGCGTACTACCTGCCGCTGACGCGCTATGTACTCAATCGGGCGTGTCTGTCACAGTAGGCGGCCGATCGTCTCTCCTCTTCCCCACTCGCATCACCCGCCCCTAATCTGGGGAGTGAGCGCACAACGACGAAGAGTCACCGGAGGGGAAGCCGGTGCGCGTCTCGTGCGGAAGGTACAGGTGGGTCATGGCTGCTGACAGCGAGAGGCCTCTCAACGAGGTCAAGTTTCTGACTGTGGCGGAAGTTGCCTCGGTCATGCGAGTGTCGAAGATGACCGTGTACCGCTTGGTGCACAGTGGTCATCTGCCGGCGATCCGGGTGGGCAGGTCCTTCCGGGTGCCGGAGCAAGCGGTTCACGAGTATCTCCGCGAGTCCTTCGTGGGGGTGGGGACGGCCTGACGTTCCCCTCGGATTACGTACCTCACCCGGTGGCGGGTAGGCTAGGCCGACGTAGGTCGTGTGGGCCCAGACGCCCCGCACCAGTGAAGAAGAAGTGAGCGAGGGTAGTCGTGGGCTCTGTTATCAAGAAGCGGCGTAAGCGGATGGCCAAGAAGAAGCACCGCAAGCTGCTCAAGCGCACGCGCGTTCAGCGTCGCAACAAGAAGTAAGCGAACGCAGTTCGTGAAATCCGCAGCCCTCCCGCCGATCAGGCGGGAGGGCTGCGGTGCTGTACGGGGGGTGTGCGTGAAGGTTGCGCACATTCGGGCCAAGACGCGGGAGAAGGCCGCCGCGCAGTCGCCACGGGGCGGCATCCACCCGCTACGGTGACGACCGGGGGAGTGCCCTTCGGCGGGCGCCCCTTTCACTCACCTCACTCACCTCACTCACCTCACGGGAGACCGACGGAAGGCGCTGATCTTGGGGAAGGTCGTGCTCGTCACGGGAGCTGCCCGGCAGCTGGGCGGCCGGTTCGTGCGGCATATCCAGCGTGATCCGGAAGTGGACCGGGTGATCGCCGTCGACGCGGTCGCGCCCGGGCACCAGTTGGGTGACGCCGTCTTCGTCCGCGCGGACATCCGCCAGCCCGCCATCGCCAGGGTCCTCGCCGAGCACGCGGTCGACACGGTCGTCCACCTGGACGTCAGCGCCAAGACGCTCGGGGCCCAGGGGCGTACCGCGGTCAAGGAGACCAACGTCATCGGCACCATGCAGCTGCTCGGCGCCTGTCAGAAGGCGCCGTCGGTCCGGCGGATGGTGGTCAAGTCCAGTACGGGGGTGTACGGCTCCGCGCCCCGTGACCCGGCGGTCTTCCACGAGACGACTCCGCCCAAGTCCCTGCCCGGCGGGGGCTTCGCGAAGGACGCGGTGGAGGTCGAGGGGTACGTACGGGGCTTCGCGCGCCGCCGGCCGGACGTGGCCGTGTGCGTGCTGAGGTTCGCGAACATCCTGGGGCCCGATCCCGACTCGCCGCTGGCCGACTATCTGTCGCTGCCGGTGCTGCCGACGGTGTTCGGGTACGACCCGCGGCTCCAGTTCGTCCACGAGGACGACGTCATCGACGTGCTGGGCATCGCGGCGAGCGAACCGCGGCGCGGGACGCTGAACAGCGGCACGTTCAACATCGCGGGGGACGGGGTGCTGCTGCTGTCGCAGTGTTCGCGGCGGCTGGGGCGGCCCACGATGCCGCTGCTGCTGCCCGCGGTCACCTGGGTCGGGCAGGCGCTGCGTACCGTCGGCATGACGGACTTCTCGCCGGAACAGATCCGGCTGCTCACCCATGGCAGGGTGGTCTCCACGGTCCAGATGCGCGAGACCCTGGGCTTCCGTCCGCGGTTCTCCACGGCGGAGACCTTCGCCGAGTTCGCGCGCAGCCGCGGGCCGGGGCTGCTGCCGCCCGCGGCGGTGGGCCGGGCCGTCGACAGACTGGCCGCGATGCCGTTCGCCGGTGGGGCCACCGGGGACGGCGGCGGCACACACCCGACTCCGAGCGTCAGGTAGAGGAGCGCACCGACGATGGCGGATGCCAAGGTCATTCCGTTCGACGACGACCGTTCGCGGTCGGGGGGTATGTCGCGCGCCGCGCGCCGACGGCCCTCGGGACGCGGCACAGGGTCCGTCAGCGCCCTGCCGGGGCAGCCGACGGCAGGGCTGCCGCCGGAGGGGCAGGAGGAGGCCGTGGTGGCCGCTGAGGACGCGGGAGGCGGTGGCTGGGACCGGCGGATCGCGGGCGGGCTCGCGTTCCTGCGGCGCCGGGTCACGGGCGATTACGAAGTCGACGAGTTCGGCTACGACGAGGAGCTCACCGACCAGGTCCTGATGTCGATGCTGCGGCCGGTGTACGAGAAGTACTTCCGGGTCGAGGTGAAGGGCATCGAGAACATCCCGGCGGACGGCGGTGCGCTCATCGTGTCCAACCACTCGGGGACGCTGCCGCTCGACGGGCTGATGCTCCAGGTCGCGGTGCACGACAACCATCCGGCGGGGCGGCATCTGCGGCTGCTCGCCGCGGACCTGGTCTTCATGCTGCCGGTCGTGAACGAGCTGGCCCGCAAGGCCGGGCACACGCTGGCCTGCGCGGAGGACGCGGAGCGGCTGCTGCGGCAGGGCGAGGTCGTCGGGGTGATGCCGGAGGGCTTCAAGGGCATCGGCAAGCCGTTCGGCGAGCGGTACAAGCTGCAGCGCTTCGGGCGGGGCGGGTTCGTCTCGACCGCGTTGCGTGCCGGGGTGCCGATCGTGCCGTGCTCGATCGTGGGCGCGGAGGAGATCTACCCGATGATCGGCAACTCGAAGACGTTGGCGCGGCTGCTGGGTGTCCCGTACTTCCCGATCACGCCGACGTTTCCCTGGCTGGGGCCGTTGGGCGCGGTGCCGTTGCCGACGAAGTGGACGATCCAGTTCGGTGAGCCGATTCCCACGGACGGGTATCCGCTGGAGGCGGCGGAGGATCCGATGCTGATGTTCAACCTGACGGATCAGGTGCGGGAGCAGATCCAGCACACGCTGTACAAGCTGCTGGTGCAGCGGAGGTCGGTGTTCTTCTGAGCCGGGCCGGGGCGCCCCTGGCTGGTGTTCTGTCCTCAATGGCCGGACGGGCCCGGGTCTGCCCGTCCGGCGATCGCGTCAGTTCCTGTCGTCCTCGGCGTCGATTCCGAGGCCGCCGATCAGGCCGGGGATCAGGGGCGGAAGGGTGATGTCCGGCGACGGGGTGGCGCTCGGTGTTTCCTGTGCCGGCGTGGTGGTGCCGGGCGACGGCGGGTCGAAGAGCCCGTCCGTGCCGCCGTTGATCAGGCCGTCCGCCGGGGTGCTGCCCGAGCCCGACGGCTCGGGCCGGGAGCTGGTGCCCGTACTGCTGTCCTGCGTGCCTGAGGGGGACGAGGGCGACGGGGCCTGCGAACGGGCGGACGGGGCGGAGCCGGCGCCGGTGCCCGAACCGGTGGTGCCGGACTCCTGGGATCCGTTGCTCGTCTCCGGGGTGCGGGGGAGCAGCGACTGCAGCGGCCCGACCTCTTCGTCTATGGCGGCGAAGACCGAGCTCACCTGGTCGCCGACGTCGGTCAGCTGCAGGGGGAGGCGGTCGCGGAGGCTGCTCCAGCTCTCGCGGTGCGCGCGGGAGAAGGTGTCGAGGGTCTGGATGGGGCCGATCGCGCCGTCCCGTTCGTAGGCGGCGTGGAGGAGGCGGTGGCCCTCGGTGGCGTCGTGGGTCATGCCGTTGAGCGTGCGTCTCACCTCGCCGAGCTGCTCGTGGTCCAGGTCGCCGGAGCGCGCACGCTCCATCAGCCTGCGGGCTTCGCTGAGCCGGGTCGAGGCCTGGTCCAGGTAGACCTCGCCGCGGTCCGCGTCACCGTCGGCCAGGCCGAGGTGGATGTCCTCCATGCCGCGCTTCAGCCCGTAGAGGGAGTCACCCGGCAGGGCGTCGGAGCTGGCAGCCGCCACTCCGCCGAAGGCCCCGGCGGCCACACCGACGGTGAGCCCGCCGGCTGCGAGGCCCTTCGTCCAGCGCGATCTGGGGCGCAGTTTCCGGAGTGGCGAGGCCCGGTGGGCCCCCTTGCCCCGTTGTTCGGGCACCGTAGGGTCCGCGGCTGCGCCGCCCTCGGCGAACATGGCCTCCATGGCGGCGACGAGCTGGGCTCGCTGCACCACTTTGACCTCGGGATCCAACTCCGGCTTCGGTAGCTCACCGAGGCCGTTCGCCAGGGCCAACAGCGGTCCGGGGACGGCCTGTTCGGCCGGGTCCTCGGGCTGTACGGCCGCCGCACCGTGGAGCGACTGCTCCTCCAGGGCCTGGGCGAAGGCGTTCGCCCGCCGGTGTGCCGAAACGTTTGCGATCACTGGCGGCACCTCCTCTCGTCATGACGGTCGACTCCCCTGTGGGTCCGGAAGGTTGCACACCTTGAGCGCATCCACACGAATGAGTGAGTGTCAGCGGACAGGGGGTGACGACAGGGGGCCTGCAACCGGCACAACGAGCGGTGCGGCACTTGGGTTACGCACGAAGGATGATCGGACCAGTGGGTGATGAACATATCGCCGGGAGTAGGGGTGGGGTCAGCGGGCATCGTCCGGAAGGAGCCGGGCAAGGGTGCGGACGGCGCGGTACTGCAGGGTCTTGATCGCGCCCTCGTTCTTGCCCATCGCCCGGGCGGTCTCGGCGACCGAGAGGCCCTGCAGGAAGCGCAGGGTCACGCACTCCTGCTGCTGCGGGTTGAGTCGGCGCACGGCTTGGAGCAGTGCGGCATTGGAGAGGGACTCCAGGACGGAGTCCTCGGGGCTGCGCTCGACCTCGTTGGCGTCGAGCATTTCGCCGGTGGTCACTTCCAGTCGGAAGCGACTGGATTTGAAATGGTCGGCGACCAGGTTGCGAGCGATGGTGACCAGCCAGGCGCCGAAGTCGCGGCCCTGCCAGGTGAACGTGGAGATGCGCCGCAGGGCGCGCAGGAAGGTCTCACTCGTGAGGTCCTCCGCCGTCGCCTTGCCGCCCACCCGGTAGTAGATGTAGCGGTACACGGTGTCGCTGTACTGGTCATAGAGGCGGCCGAAGGCGTCAGCCTCACCGGCCTGTGCGCGCTCGACGAGATCCATCATGCGCGCGCTGTCGCTGTCGGCGGTCGGCCGACGAACGGTGGACGTGGTCGTTGCGCCGCGGTTGCTGCGTCTTCCGACCGCCGCGCTACGTTCAGCCAGGGCGTAGCAGGGGCCGGCAGGTGCAGGGGTGGCAAAGGCGGGTACGGCGTACGCGGTGGGGACGAAGCCGCGCAAGCGGTCGGCGACCGTTGCGCGCAGCGTAGCCAGGCCCGAGGCGTCAACCCCGACGTGTGGGTACACGGGACTCCCAGAGGCAGAGCTTCCATCACGTGCAGTGCGAAACCGTCACTCGTCGTAGTGAGTGGTGGGTTCCGGAATGCGTCTGAGGAGAATAACGCTTCGTACAGGCAGTGCTACACCCAGTTGCTCAAATCACCGATTACGTCGCTTCTGTAGCGACTATGCGGCGCATCAAGTGGCACATCGTGACCGGTTGTTGATCGAATTACTTCGAGATCTGCCTGGAGCCGCGACAGGTTGTGGTCGAGTGCGGGTAACCCGACTGGCCGGAGCGGTCGGTGGGCAAGGGGTCCCGATTGGCGGCACGGGCCGGGCGTGGCCCGGTCGCGGCGGGCAGCCCGGAGGCCGGACCGTCCGCAGGGCGGCCTCGCGGCCTCGCGGACGGTTGGACTGTCGGCCTCGCGGCCGGTCGTGCTGTCGGACGGTCGGGCTGTCGGGTTGTCTCCGGCCGGGGCCGCCCGGGAGCCCCTCAGCGGCGACGGCGGTGCAGGGCAACGGCCGCAGCGGTGCCGCCGGCGGGGGCGCCCACGCCGGCGGCGGCCGGGATGCCGACCTTGGCGGCCTTGCGGCCGGTCCGGTAGTCGCGCAGCCGCCAGTCCCGGGCGCGCGCGTGCTTGCGGAGCTTGGTGTCCGGGTTGATCGCGTACGGATGTCCGACCAGGGACAGCATCGGGATGTCGTTGTGCGAGTCGCTGTACGCCGCGCAGCGGGCGAGGTCCAGGCCCTCGGCCGCGGCCAGGGCGCGTACCGCCTCGGCCTTCGCGGGGCCGTGCAGCGGTTCGCCGACCAGGCGCCCGGTGTAGACGCCGTCGACCGATTCGGCGACGGTGCCCAGCGCCCCGGTCAGGCCGAGCCGGCGGGCGATGATCGTGGCGGTCTCCACCGGTGCGGCGGTGACCAGCCAGACCTTCTGGCCGGCGTCGAGGTGCGCCTGGGCGAGCGCGCGGGTGCCGGGCCAGATGCGGTCGGCCATGTACTCGTCGTAGATCTCCTCGCCGATCGACATCAGCTCGGAGACGCGGTGGCCCTTGACGATGGACAGGGCGCTGTCGCGCGCGTCCTGCATGTGCTCGGGGTCCTCGACGCCGGCCAGCCGGAACCAGGCCTGCTGCCAGGCGAACCGGGTGAGTTCGCGGCGCTCGAAGAACTTCCGTTTGTACAGCCCGCGGCCGAAGTGGAAGATCGCCGCGCCCTGCATGACGGTGTTGTCGAGGTCGAAGAAGGCGGCGGCCCGGTCGTCGCCGACGACGGGGAACTCGGGTTCTCCCTCTTCCGCGGCGGACAGTGCGCCGGGGGCGGTGCCGTCCTCCGTGCCGGCGGACTGCTCGGCGTCGAGTGAGGACTTCCGTGCTGCCTCCGCCGCCGCTTCGCCTGCCAGCACGCTGCGTGCTGTCGCGGAACGCCTACGCGGTGTGAGCCATCCAAGAGCGGCCATGCCGTGAGCATAGCCAGTCACCCCGCCCCTTCCCGACCTGCCGGGATGCGGTGGCGTGAACTCTCGGAGGCCGACACGTTAAACGGGTGATTCCGGGCGTACCGCGTCAAGGCCCGATCGCGACCGGAAAGGGCCCGGGGGCGGCGCAGAATGAAGGTATGAGTGCCTTGCTGCGTCGTACGAAGAAGAAGCCCGCCGACCGCGTGGTGACGCTGGTCGGAAAACCGGGGTGTCACCTCTGTGACGATGCCAGGGTGGTGGTGCGGACGGTCTGCGAGGAGGCCGGCGTGTCCTGGGAGGAGAAGGACATCACCCAGGACGAGGAGCTGTACCGGGAGTACTGGGAGCAGATCCCCGTCGTCCTGGTTGATAACGAACAGCACACGTTCTGGCGCGTGGACCCGGCAAGACTGCGCAGCGCGCTGCTTTCCTGAGTGAAACCCGGTTACCATCATGGGCGTTTTGAGTGGTCTCGGGGGCGTGGCTGTGAGGAGTGTGTTCCGCTTTGCCCCCTTCGGGCCCGCAACGGGCTGATGCGAACCCTGGTTCCTGGATCGCGCGAGGAATGCGCGTGACCCCGGTCACTTTGACCGGACAAAACGGACACTATCTTTGTGCACGCGTTCACAAAGACATAGCCTGCATTCGACGGGGCGGTCTTGGGACATACGGCCGCCTGCAGCCCCGCTCATCCCGCAGGAGCACCGTGGCAACTGGCCGAAATCACCGACCGGCGACCCGTAGCCGAGGAATTCCCGAGGCCACCGTCGCCCGACTTCCGCTGTATCTCCGAGCGCTGACCGCGCTCTCCGAGCGCTCGGTCCCCACGGTCTCCTCCGAGGAGCTCGCCGCGGCGGCGGGGGTCAACTCCGCGAAGCTCCGCAAGGACTTCAGCTATCTCGGCTCGTACGGGACGCGCGGCGTCGGCTACGACGTCGAGTATCTCGTCTACCAGATCTCGCGGGAACTCGGCCTCACCCAGGACTGGCCGGTCGCCATCGTCGGCATCGGCAACCTCGGCGCGGCGCTCGCCAACTACGGCGGTTTCGCCTCCCGCGGGTTCCGGGTCGCGGCGCTGATCGACGCCGATCCCGCGATGGCCGGAACGCCGGTCGCGGGGATCCCCGTCCAGCACGCCGACGACATGGACCGCATCATCAGCGAGAACGGGGTGTCGATCGGTGTGATCACCACTCCGCCCGGCGCCGCCCAGCAGGTCTGTGACCGGCTCGTCGCCGCGGGTGTCACCTCCATCCTGAACTTCGCCCCGACCGTGCTCTCGGTGCCCGACGGCGTCGACGTGCGCAAGGTCGACCTCTCCATCGAGCTGCAGATCCTCGCCTTCCACGAGCAGCGCAAGGCCGGCGAGGAGGCCGCTTCCGCCGACAGCGGCCCGGACCCGGCCGCGCCGCCCGTGCGCGCCACGACCAGCAGCCGGAAGGGACCCGACGGGGACATGCCCGCCGTGATGCCGGCATGAGCCTCCTCGTCGTAGGCCTGAGCCACCGCAGCGCCCCCGTCTCCGTGCTGGAGCGGGCCTCGCTGTCCGCCGAAAGCCAGGCCAAGCTGCTCCAGGACACCCTTGCCGCGGAGCCCGCGGTCGAGGCCGCCGTCCTCGCCACCTGCAACCGCATCGAGCTGTACGCCGACGTGGACAAGTTCCACGCGGGCGTCGCCGAGCTGTCCACGCTGCTCGCCCGGCACAGCGGCGTCGGTCTGGACGAGCTCACTCCGTATCTCTATGTGCACTACGAGGACCGGGCCGTCCACCACCTCTTCTCGGTGGCCTGCGGACTGGACTCGATGGTCGTGGGCGAGGGCCAGATCCTCGGCCAGATCAAGGACGCGCTGGCGCTGGGGCAGGAGCTCCACACCGCGGGCCGGCTGCTGAACGACCTCTTTCAGCAGGCCCTGCGGGTCGGCAAGCGCGCCCACAGCGAGACCGGGATCGACCGGGCCGGGCAGTCGCTCGTCACCTTCGGCCTCGAGCAGCTCGCCGACGGGCGCGACACCGGGGTCTGGGCGAAGGGCAAGCGCGCCCTGGTCATCGGCGCGGGCTCGATGTCCTCGCTGGCCGCCGCGACCCTGGCCCGTACCGGTGTCGCCGAGATCGTCGTCGCCAACCGCACCCGCGCCCGCGCCGACCGCCTGGTGGAGATCCTCAACCAGGCCGACGGCACGGGGGTGGCCGCCCACGCCGTGGAGATGGCCGCGGTCTCCGACGAACTGACACGTGCCGATGTCGTCGTCTCCTGCACCGGTGCCACCGGTCTCGTGCTCAGCGCGGAGGCCGTCGCCGGAGCACTCGGGCTGGACTTCGACCCCGTGGCCGAGGCGCCCGCAGCGCCGGTGCCGGCGCCGGCCGCCGAGCCGGACGAGCAGCACGCCGCGTGGGTGGAGAACGGTTCCGCCACCGCGATCGCGCAGGCCCGGGCCGTGCGTCGGATCCCGGCCCAGTCCACCGGCCCCGTCCGCCTCGCCCTGCTCGACCTCGCGATGCCGCGCGACATCGACGGCGGCGCCGCCCGCCTCGACGGTGTGCGCCTCGTCGACATCGAGTCGCTCGCCGAGGCGTCCGCGGACGCCCCGATGGCCGCCGATGTGGACCAGGTGCGCACCATCGTCGCCGACGAGGTCGCAGCCTTCGGCGCCGCCCAGCGCGCCGCCCATGTCGCTCCCACCGTCGTCGCCCTGCGCACGATGGCCGCCGGAGTGGTCGCGGGCGAGATCGCACGGCTGGACGGCCGCCTCCCCGACCTGGACGAGAAGCAGCGCGCCGAGATCTCGCAGACCGTGCGCCGCGTCGTCGACAAGCTCCTGCACGCGCCCACCGTGCGGGTCAAGCAGCTCGCCAGCGAGCCCGGCGGCGCCGGGTACGCCGATGCGCTGCGGGAACTCTTCGACCTCGACCCGCAGACGGTCGCCGCCGTCTCCCGGGCAGACCTGAACGACCCGAATCGAGGGCGGTCATGACCGACAACTCACCCCTGGGCGCGGGGGCCACCAAGCCGCTGCGGCTGGGGACCCGGCGCAGCAAGCTCGCCATGGCGCAGTCCGGCCTCGTGGCCGACGCGGTCAGCGAGGTGACCGGGCGCGCCGTCGAACTCGTCGAGATCACCACGTACGGGGACACCTCCCGCGAGCACCTCGCACAGATCGGCGGGACCGGCGTCTTCGTCGCCGCGCTGCGCGACGCGCTGCTGCGCGGCGAGGTGGACTTCGCCGTCCACTCGCTCAAGGACCTGCCGACCACGCCGCACGAGGGCCTCGTACTGGCCGCCGTGCCGGTGCGCGAGGACCCCCGCGACGCGCTCGTGGCGCGCGACGGGCTGACCTTCGAGCAGCTGCCGTCCGGTGCCCGCATCGGCACCGGTTCGCCGCGCCGCATGGCGCAGCTCAACGCGTACGCCCGCAGTCACGGCCTCGACATCGAGACCGTGCCGATCCGCGGCAACGTCGATACGCGTATCGGATTCGTACGAAGCGGTGAACTGGACGCGGTGGTACTCGCCGCGGCCGGCCTCAGCCGCCTCGGACGGAGCGGTGAGGTGACCGATTTCCTGTCGGTCGACACCGTTCTGCCCGCTCCCGGCCAGGGAGCACTGGCGATCGAATGCGCTGCCAGCAGCGCCGACCTCGCCGCCGCGCTCGCCGAGCTCGACGACCCGTACACCCGGGCCGCCGTGACCGCCGAGCGTGCCCTGCTCGCCGCCCTGGAGGCCGGCTGCTCCGCACCTGTGGGTGCGCTGGCCGACCTCCTGGCCGACGGTCAGGCTGTCAACGAACTGCGCCTGCGCGGTGTCGTCGGTTCCACCGACGGTTCCTCGCTGGTTCAGCTGTCCACCACCGGTCCCGTCCCCACGTCGCACGACGACGCGGCGGCCCTCGGTCGCGAACTCGCGGCCGAGATGCTCGCCAAGGGTGCGGCCGGTCTTATGGGGGAGCGAGCACTTTGAGCCCCACCGGCCACGCCGCATCCGAATTCCCGGTCCTGTCCGCAGGGCACGTCACCTTCCTCGGCGCCGGTCCCGGCGACCCGGGACTGCTGACTCTGCGCGCCGTCGAGGCGCTTGCGAGCGCGGACGTTCTTGTCGCCGAGCCGGACGTCCTCGGCGTCGTCCGCTGCCATGCGCGGGCAGGCGTAAGCACGCCTGAGCTGACGGTTGTTGACGCACAGTCAACAGCCGCCGGTGTTCCCGTTCTCAGGGATGCGGTCAATCTTGTCATGGAGGCCGCGAAGGGCGGCAGGCGGGTCGTCCGTGCCGTCTCCGGTGATCCGGGCCTGGACGGCAACGCGGGCAGCGAGATGCTGGCCTGCGCCGCCGCGGGCATTCCCTTCGAGGTCGTACCGGGTGTCGCCAACGTCGTGGGCGTGCCCGCGTACGCCGGGGTGCCGCTGCGCGACGCGCAGGGCGCGGACGTCCGCTTCATCGACGCCCGTACCGCCTCGGACCGCTGCTGGAGCGAGGTCGGCGCGAGCGATTCCACGTGCGTCATCTCGACGTCGCTCGACGCGGTGGCCGCGGCCGCCGGCGAGCTGGTCTCGGCGGGCCGTAAGCCCGACACCCCGCTGACCGTGACCGTCGCCGGTACGACGACGCGCCAGCGCACCTGGACGGCGACGCTCGGCACGATCGCCCAGGTCTTCAAGCAGGGCAAGGTCCTGCCGTCGCCGGACGGGCACCAGCCCGTCATAGCCGTGGTCGGGGAGCGAAGCTCTGCCGCCCAGCGCGACCAGCTGGCGTGGTTCGAGTCCAAGCCGATGTTCGGCTGGAAGGTGCTCGTACCGCGGACGAAGGAGCAGTCGGCCTCTCTCTCCGACCAGCTGCGTTCGTACGGCGCGGTGCCGCACGAGGTCCCGACGATCGCCGTCGAGCCGCCGCGTACGCCCCAGCAGATGGAGCGCGCGGTCAAGGGCCTGGTCACCGGCCGTTACGAGTGGATCGCCTTCACCTCGGTCAACGCCGTGAAGGCGGTCCGGGAGAAGTTCGAGGAGTACGGGCTCGACGCCCGTGCCTTCGCCGGGATCAAGGTCGCCGCGGTCGGCGAGCAGACCGCGGCCGCGCTCGTCGACTTCGGTGTGAAACCCGACCTGGTGCCCTCCGGTGAGCAGTCCGCCGCGGGCCTGCTGGAGGACTGGCCGCCGTACGACCCGGTCTTCGACCCGATCGACCGCGTCTTCCTGCCGCGCGCCGACATCGCCACCGAGACGCTGGTGGCCGGACTCATCGAGCTCGGCTGGGAGGTCGACGACGTCACCGCGTACCGCACGGTCCGCGCCTCGCCGCCGCCCGCCGACACGCGTGAGGCCATCAAGGGCGGCGGTTTCGACGCGGTGCTCTTCACCTCGTCCTCGACCGTGCGCAACCTGGTCGGCATCGCCGGCAAGCCGCACAACGTGACGGTCATCGCGTGTATCGGCCCGGCCACGGCGAAGACCGCCGAGGAGCACGGTCTGCGCGTCGACGTCCTGTCGCCGGAGCCCTCGGTGCACAAGCTGGCCGCGGCTCTCGCCGAGTTCGGCGCGCAGCGCCGGGACGCGGCGAAGGAGGCCGGTGACCCGGTGACGCGGCCGAGCGAGCGCCGTCCGGGTGCGCGGCGGCGTCGTACGACGACCTGATCCGGTGTGACGTGTGCGGGGCCCGGCTGCTTCTTCGTGAAGCGGCCGGGCCCCTGTCCGTTCCGCGGCGCCCTTTTCCCGGCAGAGGTGTCGGTAAGAGCGTGATGTGTACGGGTCTAGTCTCGAAGGATGACTGTGTACGGAAACTTCCCCGGCTCTCGCCCCCGACGGCTGCGGACGACCCCCGTCATGCGGCGGATGGTCGCCGAGACACGGCTCGACCCGGCGAACCTGATCCTGCCCGCGTTCGTGCGCGAGGGCATCGACACCCCTGTCGCCATCTCGGCCATGCCCGGCGTGCAGCAGCACACCCTGGACACCCTGCGGAAGGCCGCGGTCGACGCGGTCTCGGCGGGCGTCTCCGGGATCATGCTGTTCGGTGTGCCGCTGGACGAGAAGAAGGACGCCCGGGGCACGGCGGGCACCGACCCCGACGGCATCCTCCAGGTCGGTCTGCGGGCCGTGCGCGAGGAGGTCGGCGACGATCTCGTCGTCATGTCCGACCTCTGCCTGGACGAGTACACCGACCACGGCCACTGCGGTGTGCTGACCGAGGACGGCCGCGTCGACAACGACGCGACGCTGGAGCGGTACGCGGAGATGGCCCAGGTCCAGGCCGACGCGGGCGCCCATGTGGTCGGCCCCAGCGGCATGATGGACGGCCAGGTCGGCGTGATCCGCGACGCGCTGGACCAGACCGGGCACGAGGACGTGTCGATCCTCGCGTACACGGCGAAGTACTCCTCCGCGTTCTACGGCCCCTTCCGCGAGGCCGTCGGCTCCTCGCTCAAGGGCGACCGCAAGACGTACCAGCAGGACCCGGCCAATCTCCGCGAGTCGCTGCGTGAGCTGGCGCTCGACCTCGCCGAGGGCGCGGACATGGTCATGGTCAAGCCGGCCGGGCCGTACCTCGACGTCCTGGCGAAGGTCGCCGAGTCGGTGGACGTGCCGGTCGCCGCGTACCAGATCAGTGGTGAGTACTCGATGATCGAGGCCGCCGCGGAGAAGGGCTGGATCGACCGGGACGCGGCGATCCTGGAGAGCCTGACCGGCATCCGGCGGGCGGGCGCGCAGATGATCCTGACGTACTGGGCGACCGAGGTCGCGCAGCGGCTGGGGCGCGCCGGCTCCTGAGGCGGGTACGCGAAGTGCGTGGGTGGTCCCGCCCGGCCCGTGACGGACTCCGGGCCGGGCGGGACTTTCGCGTAACGGGTCCGGTCCGCCGGGCCGGTGGGCCTACTTCCCGGTGGCGTACGAGGTCCAGATCCGGAGCGGGAGGGCGTTGCCGCGCTCCGCGCCGGCGCCGCCCACGCCCTGCATTCCCAGCAGTTGAGGGGTGCCGGGTCTGTTGCGGAACACCGTCACGGCCGTGGTCAGTCCCCGGGCGTGGCCGATGAACCAGGCCGACCTCATCCGGTCGTCCTCATCGGTCGCGCCGCCCGAGAGGTCGTCGAGCGCCGTGGAACCGGACAGCGCGTCGAACTGCCTGTCCCGCGCCAGCGCCGTCCAGGCCGCGATCCCCAGGGTGTTGCTCACATCGTTCGCCACCGAGGCGTCCATCGCGCGTTGCGGTTCCGGCCTCCCGAAGCCCTCGACCGTCTCGCCGTCCCGCGTCATGCTGGTCACCGAGTAGGGATCGGCCCTGATGCCCTCGTTGCTGAAGGCGCCGTACGCGTCCGCCATCCTGACCGCGCTCGGCGTGGACGTGCCGAGGGTGAAGGACTTGTCCAGGCGGGCCAGGCTCTCCTCGTGCAGCCCGGCCGCGACCGCCATCTCCTTCACCTTCTTCAGCCCGATGTGCTTGCCGAGCCGTACGAAGGTGACGTTGGCCGACCTGATCAGCGCATCGCGCAGGGTCGTCGGCACCGTCATCGGTACCGGTACCGCGGTGGCACCGCCGTCCGGCCGGTCCGTGGGCGTCACCGTGGGCGGGCCGTTCGTGATCAGACGCCCGGTGCTGTCGTAGCCGCTGTCCAGGGTGATCCCGTCGCCGTTCTGAAGTGCCGCGGCCAGCACGAAGGGCTTGAACGCGGATCCGACGGGGACGCCGGCGGTGTCGGCGTTGTTGGCGAAGCGGGTGATCGCGTCGGCTCCGCCGTACACCGCGACCACGGCCCCGTCCTCGGGCCGCACGGATGCGGCGCCGACCTCGACGTACTTGTCCGCGGGGCGCTTCTCGGGGTCGAGGTCGCGCTTGCGCACGCTCCGCACAGCTCCCTCCAGCTGTTGCACCCTGGCCTTCTCGAAGGTGGTGTGCACCCGGTAGCCGCCCCGGGCGAGGTCCTTGGCGGTGAGGCCCGAGCGCTTCTTGATGTACTTGTTGGCGATGTCGACGAGATAGCCGGTCTGGCCGCCGAGGCTGGTCGGCTTGACGGCCTTGCGCGGCTCGGGAAACTTCGTGTGGGTGGCCCGTTCGGCCTTCGTCATCATGCCGATCTCGACCTGCCGGTCCAGGACCCACTTCCAGCGGTCGACGGCGCGTTCGTGGTTGGCCCTGCCGCCCGCGGGGTCGTACTGCTCCGCGCCCTTGAGCAGCGACGCGAGCATCGCGGTCTGGCTGGGGTCGAGCTTCTTCGCGGGGATTCCGTAGTACGCGACCGCCGCTGCCTGGATGCCGTAGGCGCCGCGGCCGAACCAGCTGGTGTTCAGATATCCCTGGAGGATCTGTTCCTTGCTCTGCTTGTTGCTCAGCTTGAGCGAGATGAAGAACTCCCTGAACTTCCGGGTCGCCGACTGCTCCTGGCTGAGATAGGTGTTCTTCACGTACTGCTGGGTGATGGTGGAGCCGCCCTGGGTCTCACCGCCCGTGACCATGCTGGCGGCCGCGCGGGCGATCCCCGGCACCGATACTCCCGAGTCGGAGTAGAAGTTCTCGTTCTCGGCGGCGATGACCGCGTGCTCCATCGAATCGGGTATGTCGGCGAGTGTGACGTTCTGCCGGTTGACCTCGCCCACACTCACCAACTGGGTGCCGTCCGCCCAGTAGTAGACGGTGCCCTGCCTGCGCGCTTCGAAGTTCTCGTCGGGTATGTCGACGGACGAGTACATCACGGCGAACAGCCCGGTCAGCGCACCGATTCCCAGCAGTACCCCGCTCAGCGCCTGTCGCCACGAGGGGATCCAGCGGAGCCAGTTGGTTCTCCCCCGGCGGGGGTAGTCGACCCGGCGGCCGTGTGGGAGTTTCGCGCGGATGGCACGGATGGCACGGATGGCACGGATGGCGCGGATGAGGCGTCGGGGCATACTTCAGCTCCTCGTTCACCGTCCGCAGCGGGGGGTGCGGACTTGTGAGAGGAGATGTTCCGGATCACGGGCAGGTTGTCCGGACCTGACAGGAATCCGGCGGAGCAGGCCGACGCCCGGACTGGTGCCCGGTCCTCGGCCGGCCGGTGCAGCACGGCCGGCGGCGCGTGGGCGGCCTGCCGCAGATGCGCCTCAGTCCCACCAGAAGGACCAGGTCTCCTGGCCCAGCAGGGCTTCCTCCGCGTACTTCTCCAGGCTGTCCAGCGCGGACTGGTGGATGTTGTCCGGGCAGAACGCGAAGTGCTCGGCGGCCAGGGCGAGGGCCTCCGCCCGCGTGGTGGGCGGTCGCCCCACGGAGACGGTCAGGGTGTCGAAGCCGAGCGCCACGACCCGTATGCCGAAGCGGTCCTCCCAGGAGCGCAGGACCGCGCAGAGCCGGGCGACGTCGTTCTCGTGGTTGAGCGGTCCGCTCCAGCCGATCGCGGCCGGGATGTCCGCACTGCGTCTCGCCGGCACGAGCGCCAGGCGTGCGTCCTCCAGCACCATGCCGTCATCCGTCAGCACGTCCGCCATCTCGGCGGCCAGCTTCTCCGGGCTGTCCGGACCGTCCGCGACGGGAGTGGGCGCAAGGCCCGGCCAGGTGTTCTCGGTGTCGAGTTCGTCTTCCGCGTACGCGTCCCAGACCTCGCTCAGGACGACCTCGGCGTCATGGTCGCCGGGGTACGACGTGCCGTCCGGGTCGAGGTCCCAGGCCTCGGGCCCCTGGTCGCGGCTGCCGCGGTCGATGAGCACGGGGAGCAGCCCGAGGGCCCGCCCCGCGTCGCGCAGCGAGGCCCAGTCGCCGGGGGCCGCGGGCCCGTCCGCGTACCAGAGCAGGGGGTCGTGCCACGGCTCGTCGATCGTGGCGTCCACGAGGGTGCCGGGCGGGAGTTCGAGCCCTGACGTGGCCAGGGACGGGAGCGGGTTCGGAAGCGTCGCCATGTCGAGGAGAGTACGGGCGGCCACTGACAGCCGGCCGCCCGGCCGGTCGGTCCGCCGGTCGGTTCGATGGTCGGTTCGGCGGTTGCTCCGCCGGTCGGTCCGGCGGTTGCTCAGGATCCGATGTGCGCGGCGAAGGCCGACCAGGTGGTGGGGGCGAGGGTGAGCGTGGGGCCCTCGGGGTTCTTGGAGTCCCGGACGTGGACGGCGGCGGGGTGGGCGGCGATCTCGACGCACTGTCCGCCCTCGCTGCCGCTGTAGCTCGACTTCTGCCAGTCGTAGGCGACTTCGAGGCACTGGCCGCCCTCGTCGCCGCTGTAGCTGGACTTGAACCAGGCGCGTGCAGTGCTCATTGCTCTCCCAGCAGGCTGTCCAACAGGCCCACGGTGTCTTCGGGGTTGAGGGCCTGAGCTCGCAGCATTGCATATTTCTGAGCGAGGATGCTGACGTCATCGGGGTCGGAGACGAGCAGGCTGCCGCGTTGGGTCTCGGAGTAGGCGACGTGCTGGTAGTCGGGTGTTTCGAGCAGTGTGAAGGGACCGTCGAGCCCAGCGTGCGTGCGGTGGCTCAGAGGGAGCACCTGGAGACAGATGCCGGGGAGTGCGGCGCACAGGCGCAGGTGCCGCAGTTGCTCCGCATGGTCCTCGTCGTCGACGAGTTGAAGTCTCACGACCGGCTCCCAGATCACGAAGCTGATCGTCGGTGGCTGGTCGCGTCGCAGGATCTCTTGCCGCGCGAGGCGCCCTGTGGTCTGGTCCCCGATCTTTTCCTCGCTGAAGACCGGGACCCTGTTGCGGAACACCGCACGCGCGTACGCCTCCGTCTGGAGGAGCCCGGGAACGACCTGGTTGTCGTACCAGGACAGTGCGAGTGCCTCCCGCTCCAGGTCCATGTACTCCTCCGCCCACGCCGGGATCAGGTCCACCTCCGGCATGTTCTCCACCGCCGTCGCCAGCGTCCCCTTCGTGTCCAGCAGGGTGTCCATGCGGCAGGCCAGCGGCAGTTGGAGGGCGCGTCTGCCCTGCTCGACGGAGGCGATGGTCTCCGGCTGGGTGCATGTGTGCTCGGCCAGTTGCCGCTGGGTCATCCCGGCCGCGGTGCGGAACCGGGCGACCAGCGCGCCCACGAGCCTCATCGCCGACGCGTTCTTGCGCTGCCGCTTCCTCGGTTGCATACGGTCCCCAATTCCCACCCGCATTCGTACTTCACGCGCGCGCGGCCCGTACAAGAAATCTGTACGGGCCCGCACACTGCGACAGCGTAGTCACCGAGTGTGACGCTCGCTCCATGAACGAGACGATGCAACTCCCACTGCTGCGCGAGCGGTTCTTCCGGCGGGAGCGCCGGTCGGTCCGCGAGGCCCGGGAGTTCGTGCGGGACGCGCTGGCCGACTGGGGGTTCGGCGGGGTGCGGGCGGACGACGTGGTGCTGTGTGTCAGCGAGCTGGCCACCAACGCGTTGGTGCACGGGGTGCCGCCGGGGCGTGGGTACCGGCTGATGCTGTGGCTGCGGGACGAGGAGCAGGTGCGGGTCGAGGTGCACGACAGTGGCGACGGGGAGCCCGGGGTGCGTGAGCCCGGCGGGGAGTCGGGGCGGGGGCTGGTGATCGTGGACGCGCTCGCGGACCGGTGGGGCGTCGGGGAGCGGGTGCCCGGGAAGGTCGTGTGGTGCGAGTTCGGCTGAGGGTGTTCGGGGCGGCCGGGTCAGGCCGGGGTCAGCCGGTCCGTGAAGTCGACGGCCTCGCGTACGTCCTCGTCCGGGTCCTTGGCCAACTGCCGCAGCAGCGCGTCGACTCCGGGGGTCCGCCAGCGGGCCACGGCCTCGACCAGGGCCACGCGGACCGTGGGGTCGGGATGGTCCGCGAGGTGGGCCAGTCGGGTGAGCGGTCCCCGTCGCCGGAAGCCGAACCAGTGCAGGGTCGCGCACAGTTGTCCGGCGTCGCCGGGGTCGCCGGCTTCGGCGATCCGGGTGAGCAGGACGGGCGTCGCGGGCGCCGGGCCGTCGAGCGGGTGCGGCCGGCGGCGGCGCAGGCGCTGCGAGCCGTACTCGCCGCGTACCCGGCAGCCGTAACAGGTGCAGGGCGGTTTGCCGTTGGATTCGGGGAAGTAGCGCCAGCCGGTGACCTGGCGGACCGCTCGCACACGGTGGATCTCGGACCGGGTCGCGGCCCGGGGGACGAAGACCTCCCAGCCGCGCGGGTCCTCCAGCGCGGCCACCCGGCGCACGGCGTCGACGGCCGTGGTGGCGGTGTGGGCCCGTCCCGGACGGTTGCTGAAGTGGCCGACGGTGACGGGTTCGTCGTCAGGCAGCCGGAGCTGGACGGCGACGAGGCCGCGCGGGCCGCCGTGGCGGGCGAGCTCGCGCAGCCACTGGTGGGTCAGGGTGTAGGAGGGCAGGACCGGGAAGCAGAACAGGCCCTTGTCGCCGTCGCGGCCGTGACTGACAGCCCGTATCCCGGACTTCCGGATGCGGGCCGCGTTCGCGGCGGGTGTCAGGTGCACGAACATGGCCATGGCGCCGATCGTAGGGGAGCGGAAGGGGCGTGCTGCGGGTGAATGCCGTCTCGGCCCGCTGTTCTCGGCCGGATGTCCGAGGGTCTCTCTACGATCGACGCCATGAGAGCTTCCGGAACCTTCACCGTCACCTCGTTCGTCCCGTCCGATCTGAAGCCCGTTCCCGAGGTCGACACCCGTCTTCCGATGGGTGTCGCGACCATCGTGAAGAGCTTCGAGGGTGAGATCACCGGGCGTTCGACGACCCTGTTCACCGCCGCCTTCGACCAGACCGCCGGCGTGGGCACGTACGTGGCCCTGGAGGCCTTCGACGGTGCGGTCGGCGGGCGCGAGGGCACGTTCAACTTCGTGCACTCGGCCGCGACGAGCGGCGACGACCGCGTCAACGAGTTCTTCGCGATCGCGCCGTCGAGCGGAACCGGCGCGCTTGCCGGGATCCGTGGGGGCGGCGGGCTGGCCGTCGACGGGGACGGCACCCATCGGATCTGGTTCGACTTCGACTTCGACGCCGTGCCCGCGGACGGGGCTCAGTAGGTGAGCGCGTCGGCCATGTCGGTCTGCCAGTAGGTGACGAAGCCGTTGTCGTCCCAGTAGGTGTCGGCCGGGAGCGTCGGCGCGGCCGGGGAGCCCGTGGAGCCCTCGGGGCTCCTGCCGGAGAAGTGCACCTGAAGGCTGGTGGCCTTGCGCGGGGCCGGGCCGGCGCCGGGCTCGCCGGTCAGGCCGATGGCGGCGTACGCGGACTGGCCCGGTTCGAGTGTCACGACGGCCTGCGGCCGGCTGTCGTCCAGGATCGGGAAGACGGCCTGCGCGTCGTCGAACCGGAGCTGGGGCGCGTAGTACGCGTAGCAGGGGCGGCCGCTCGTGTTGGTCAGGGTCAGCAGCAGGTGGTTGATGGGGCGGCTCACCTTGGTGACGCCGGTCCTGGTGTTCTTGCCGTCGCAGGTGACGGGCGTGCGGTTGGTGGTGCTGCCTGCCCGGTTCGTGGAGCCGGTGGTGTTCTTCCCGCCGGTCTTCCCGTCGGTCCCGGCGGGGGGCGCGGGGTTCTCGGGCCTGCTGCCGGTGCCGGTGCCGGTGCTGGTGCCGGTGCCGGTGCTGGTGTCGGCGTCGGCGTCCGTGTCCGTGTCGACGTCGGTGGTGTTCTTGTCCGGCGCGGCGGCAGGGGGCGGGGACTGCTTGACGGCGGTGTGTGCGGCCGGAGCGGCCGAACCCGCCTCGGCGCTGCCGCTGCTGCCGTCGTCACTGCTGCACGCGGTGAGGGAGAGGGCGGCAAGTAGGGCGGTGGCGGCGAGGACGGTGGTGCGGATGCGGTTGTTGCGCATGGTGGTACTCCCCGTGAAATGCGGTGGTGTGGTCTGTGGCGTTCAGCGGAGGTGGATCGGGGCCACGACGAAGGAGCCGGTCGTGCTCACTGCGTCGATGGCCGTCCGATCCTCCGGGCAGTTCAGTACTGGAGTGCGTCGTTCATGCTCATCTGCCAGTAGGAGACGGTCAGGCTGCTGTCCACGTAGGCGCTCTTGGAGAGCGGCACGCCGACCGACGAGCCGGTGTTCTCGGAGTTGCCGTCGCGGTTCTGGAAGCTGACGCTCAGGTCCTTGGTGGAGTATCCGTTCGAGCCGCTGCCGTCGGCGGAGGACGTCATGACGCCGGCGTAGGCGGACTCACCCGGGTTGATGGTCGTGACAGCCTGCGGCTTGCTGTCCTCGAAGGTGTTCGGCACGGACTGGGCCTCGCCGAACTTCAGGTACGGGTAGGAGTAGGCGTTGCAGGCCTTCGAACCGGTGTTGGTCATCGTGAGCAGCATGTGGTTGACGGGGCGGTTCACCTCGGTGATCGACAGCTTGGTGTTCCCTCCGGTGCAGGTCACCGTGGCCTGGTTGCCGCTGTCACCGCTGTCGTCCTTCGGCTTGGCCGTGGACGTGCCGCCGGAGCCGGAGCCCGAGCCCGAGCCGGAGCCGGAGTCCGAGCCGGTGTTCGAACCGGCGGTGTCCTTGCCCTGTTCGCCGGCCGGGTCCGTCGCGTCCTTGTCACCGGAGGCACCGGCGCTCTCCGCCGGGGTCTGGGTGGCGGAGCCGGGCGAAGCGGAGGCGAGGGCGTCGTACGGCGCGGGGTCGTCGCCCTGGCAGGCCGTCAGGGAGAGGGAGGCGATGAGTGCGGCTGCGCCGAGGGCGGAGGTGCGGGCGGCGCGGCGGAAGTTGAGGGTACGCATGAGAGGTATTTCCGTTCGTCAGTTGGTGCGGAGTGTGGGGCGCCGCTTTGGCGCACCGGCACCCGGCCGATGTACTGGACAATGACGTGTGGTCAGAGGCTCCACAGGAGTGCGATGACGGTCGCGACAGAGGCGATCAGAACTCCTGTGGCCACTGCATCGGTCAGGCTGAGTTGAGGACGAGTACGCACGGCGGCTCCCGGGGACGGGCAACTGGTGGGTGTACGAGTCGCGCTGCTTGCCCTTGCCGGGGGTGCTGCTGCGGTGTGTTCCAACATCGTGTCCGGTCCTCGGATCCGGTGGCAACGATTGCCAGTGGGTACGGGACGCTGGAACGGAAACATGGCCTCTGACCTGCGATGACATCACCTGCCTGGGACGCCGTTCCGGGAGGGCAGCAGAGGGGAACGGTCAGGGTGGGCACGGAGATCCAGGACTTCGCCGCATTGCTCAGGGGGCTGAAGCAGCGCTCGGGGCTGAGCTACGGAGCGCTCGCCCAGAAGCTGCACATGAGCACCTCCACGATCCACCGGTACTGCAACGGGGAGGCGGTCCCGCACGACTACGCGCCGGTCGAACGCTTCGCGCGTGTGTGCCGTGCGCCGTCGGACGAGCTGGTCGCGTTGCACCGGCAGTGGATCCTCGCCGACGAGGCGAAGCGGCGGGGAGCCCGGAAGACGGAGGCTGCCGGGGCGTTCGAGCCGCCGACGGCGACGTCGGAGCTCGTGGCCCCGCCGCCGGAGCCGGTGAAGGAGCATGAGTCGGGACCGGGGCCGGAAGCCGGACGAGGACCGGAAGCCGGACGAGGACCGGAAGCGGAACCAGCACCGGAAGCGGAAGCGGATACGGCCCCCGGCTCGGCGGCGGCCGAGGACGTGACGCCGGAGGCGCGCAGCACCGGTGCCGCGCCGGCCCCGCGCCGGTTGTCCGGCAAGCGGCTGCGTGTCCTGCTCGCGGCCGTCGCGGTCGTGGCGCTCACCGTGCCCACCGCGTTGGCGATCAGCCACTACTCGGGCGAGCGCACCCGCGAGGAGGGTATGGACACGCCCCGCAGCAGCGCACCGGTGACTCCGAGCCGTAGCAGCAGCACGTCTCCGTCGCCGAGCCCTTCGAAGCCCTCGCCGTCAGCGACCAGCGGCTCCGCGTCACCCTCCGCCACGGCCGCGAAGTCCACCGCCCCCCAGGGGACGGACGGGAAGGGTGCGAAGGGCGCCACGTCCCAGGGGGTGCCGGTGACCGCCACCCTCAGTGCTTACAACTGGGACTGGCCCTGCGGGCAGTACTTCCTGCTCGACCGGGACCCCAAGGGAATGCCGCCGGTGCCGGACTCCGCGGACCGGGCCAGGCGCAGCTGGGCGGCGCAGCTGGGCGGGGTGGACGGGGGGAAGATGCTGCTCGAACTCACCCTGCAGGGAGCGTCGCAGGAGGCGGTCGTCCTGAAGGCGCTCCATGTCCGGGTGGTGAAGCAGGAGGCCGCGACCGACTGGCCCGCGTACTCGATGGGGGAGGGCTGCGGGAGCGGCATCATGCCGCAGACGTTCAATATCGACCTGGACGACGGTCAGCCCGTATCGCGGCCGGTCGCCGGTGAGGACGCCGGCAAGGTCGTACCGGCGAAGAACTTCCCGTACCGGGTGAGTTCCACCGACGTGGAGGTGTTCCGCCTCGACGCGCACACCGAGGACCACGATGTGACCTGGTACCTGGAGCTGGAGTGGTCCAGCGGGGACCGGAGCGGGACGTTGCGCATCGACGACAACGGCAAGCCTTTCCGTACGGCAGGTATGAGGAACCGGCCCGTGTACGAGTACCGGTCCGACACGGCCGAGTGGGAGGACATCTCGGAGTCGCTGGAGGGGCAGGGAAACTGACGACGGCCGGTCCGGCTGCCTGGATTGGACTGGACCAGATGGTGAAGCGGTCTTGTCAGGGCCTGCACGCTTCGGCAGACTCCTTCACGCAATCTCCTTTCTTTCGAGGGGGGTTGCTACTCCGCGACCGTTTTCCTGTCGGGCGCGCGCAGGCCGTTCAGGGGGCTGCGCGTCGCGGAGGGCCGTGTCCGGCGGGCGGAGCCGGGACGGATTCGTCTGACCGTTCCACCCGTACGGACGGGCCGTCGGACGGCGGCCCGGAGCGACCTCTCTCGAGGCCGGACCAAGGAGTCCCATGTTCAGGAAGCGCAGTGTGATCGGCACCGCCGCCGTTGCCATGACCGCCGTAGGTACGCTGCTGGCCGCGGCCCCCGCCGCCCAGGCGGCGCCCGACAACTGCACGATCTCCTCCGCGAGCACCGTGACCAGCCTGTGCACCGGCGGAACCGGGCACCACCGGATCCACGCGGTGCTGAGGGCTCTGGACCCGCGGCTTCCGCAGCGGATCGTTCTCGGTGACTGGGCCTTGCCGGGGCAGACGTCCGTCGCCACGAACCCGTGGGGACCGGGATACGTCGTCTCGATCTGGGTCGACACCGTCGACTGGTGACGGGCGGCGCCCCGCCGCGCAGGCGGTGAGGGGCGCCGAAATGGTTCCGGCACACGTCGACCGGATCCGGGACCGGGGCGCCGGGCGCGGTGGATCCGCGCCCGGCGTGTGTCGTACGGGGGTGTGCCGTACGGGGTGGGTCAGGCCTGCTTGCGGCGGCGGGCCATCACGACGAGGCCGGCGCCTGCGGCGAGTACCGCCGCGCCGCCGATGACGATGGGGATCGTGCCGCTGCTGCCGGTCGAGGCCAGGTCGCCGCCACCGTCGCCGTCACCGGTGGTGCCCGGCGTGGAACTGCCGGACGGGGACGGGGTGCCGGGCGTCGCGGATCCGGACGGGCTGTCGGACGGAGCGGCGCTCTCCGAAGGCGAGGTCACCGGGGCTGACGGGGTTGCCGTCGCGGGCGGCGTCGTTCCAGGGGTCTCGCCCGGGGTCGTGCCGGGCGACGGGGTGTTTCCGCCGGGGACCTCGGGGAGGCAGCCGGTGAAGGGGAAGTGGTGCGTCTCGGCACCGCCCGAACCGTGCAGGGAGGCCACCCACACCGAACCGTTGACCGGTGCCGCCGTTCCCAGCTCCAGGTGGGCCCCGGGGGCGAGCACGCTGCCGGGCCAGGCGGCCTGGCTGTTCTTCGTGACCTTGGTGGCGTCGGGGAAGTTCCACAGCAGCTTCGCCCGCACCTTGCCATCGGACGCGCTCTGCAGCTTGTCGTCCAGGACGAAGTCCTGACCGCCCGACAGGAAGAAGCCCGTGGTGCCGGCGGCCGCCATGTCGTAGTCCTGGCCGGCGACGTTGACGATCGTCGTCGCCCCGGCCGGAACCTTGATGAAGACCTCCTTGGCCTTCTCCAGCTGGTCCGCCGGTACGGAGAAGACGTTACGGCCGCCGGCGCCGCCCTCCAGCGTCAGCCGGTTCCCGTCGAGCCGGACCTGGGCGCCGGAGGTCGTGGGCTCCTCGGCCAGCGTGGCGGAGTAGGACCTGAGCTTGGCGAACTCCGCGTCGAAGTCGATGAGGTCGGCCTTCTGGCCGAAGGTGCCGCTGTGCAGTTCGACGGCGCGGTCCGTGACCTTGCCGCCGACGGCCGCGTTGCCCTTCATCACGACGGTGGCCGAGCCGCCGTTGAGCAGGTCGCCGCGGACGACGAGCGACGCCCGGCCGGGCAGGGCGTCGACCTCGGCGGCCGACAGCTCGTTGGCGACGCTGAACCCGCCCCGGAAGTCGGCGTTGCCGCCGACGGCCACAGCGCCTTCCGCGTCGGGGGAGTGGACGTCGTCCCCGAGGACGAACTCGCCGTACTTACCGGCGATCCCGAAGGCATCGGTGGTGCAGTCCGTCGGAGTGGGCGTGGCCTGGGCGGCCGGAGCGACGGTGAGCCCGAGTACCAGGGCACCGCCGAGTGCCGCGAGGGCAGCAGTGGTGGGTATACGCATGATGCGTGGTTCTCCTGCGGAGCAGTTATGAAGGTTCTGTGGCGACTCCGGTCATGATTTTCATACATTCGAAAATTGGTCAAGTCCAATGTCGGATTCCGCTCGATGTTGCCGCGGAGGGGGTCGCGGCGACATCGACGCACACACCGCCCTCGTTGCAGGCACAGCCGGACTTCCGCGAGTCGTACGCGACTTCGATGCGTGCTGTCCCTTCCTCGGGGAAGGTGAGCGGGACCAGACCATCCGGTTCGCGCGGATCTCCTTCCGGGCGCGCCGCGGCGAAGGGAACAGCTCATGAACGAGTCCGCAGGCCCCGCACCGGACTCGACTGCGGTGATCATCGAGCCGGTACCCGACCTCCAGCTCCAGCTGCTGGTCCAGTTGCTCGACAGGGAGATGCGCTCCGGGCTGCCGCTCACGCTGACCATCCCCGCCGGTGTGCTGCACGGCGACGTGATCGGGCACGAGGAATGGAAGGCGGAATGGACCAGGAGCCTGCGGCAGGTCGAGGGCGAAGGGGCCGATCTCATCGCCGAGTTCCCCGAGACGGTGGACCAGGGAATCAAGGAGCTGCGCGCCGACGAGGACACCCGGCGGCTGCCCCGGTGGATCCATCTGCGGGACGCCACGCTGATGTTCGGCGGCGGGGCTCCGCTGCGCCTTCCGCTGTGGCGCGGCCGGCTGTCGGACGTATCGGGGTGGGCCCTGGGGCGGCCCCAGTAGCGGCGGCCCGGGTCGGCTCCCGGAGCGTGGGCCCGGGGCGGCTCCCGGAGTGGGGCTCCACCTCGGCTCCCGAGGCGGGGTCCGCCTCGGCCGAGGGACGCTGCCGGCCGAATCGGGCTGTGTGACACCGCTCCGCCACCGGCACCCCTGGGCCGTACCCGCACCAGCCGCCTCGGGTACGTCGCCCTGCCCACCGCTGGATCGGTGAGGTGAAGCGAGCCGGCCCCGGACCTGCCAACAGCGTCCGGTCGTCGCCACGGGCCTGCGCCGTAAGCGCGGACTGCCTTTCCCGCAGCGCTCGTTGGTAGCTTGCCCTACGCCGTCGGCAACCGCAGGCCCTGAGCACGCATACGCGCAACAGCCCGCATCCCCACCGGTGTCCGGTGCGGGTGCGGGCCATGTGCGGGCGAAGCCGCAGCTCGTAACGTACGCGTGCGGCCGGGCTCCGTGCCGCGAGAGGTCAGAGCCGCTCGGGGGTCTTGATGCCGAGCAGCGCCATTCCCCGGTGCAGGGTGCGGGCGGTGAGCTCGACGAGGAAGAGCCGGTTCTCGACGACCTCGGCCGGGTTGTCGTCGCTCAGGACGTGGCACTGGTCGTAGAACGTGGTGAGATGCGAGGCGAGCTGGTAGAGGTACGCGGCCAGCTTGTGGGGCTCGTACCCCTCCGCCACCTCGGACAGCACCTCGCCGAACCGGTCCAGGTGCAGACCCAGCGCACGCTCGGCCGGGGCCAGTTCCAGCTCCGGGTGCGCGACCGGCTCGGCGTCCCCGGCCTTGCGCAGGATCGACCGGATCCGCGCGTAGGCGTACTGGAGGTACACCGACGTGTCGCCGTGCAGCGACACCATCTGGTCCAGGTCGAACTTGTAGTCCCGCACGGCGGAGGTCGACAGGTCCGCGTACTTCACGGCGCCGACACCGACGTACCGGCCGTTCTCGATGATCTCGTCCTCGGACAGGCCGATCTTCTCGGCCTTCTCCCGGACCACGGCCGTCGCCCGCTCGACCGCCTCGTCCAGCAGCTCCTCCAGCCGGACCGTGACACCCTCACGGGTCTTGAACGGCTTGCCGTCCTTGCCGAGCACGGTGCCGAACGCCAGCTGGTGCGCCTTGACGCCGTCGTTCAGCCAGCCGGCCCGCCGGGCCGTCTCGAAGACCATCTTGAAGTGCAGGGACTGCCGCACGTCCACCACGTACAGCAGGCTGTCCGCCTTGAGGTTCTGCACCCGGTCGCGGATCGCGGAGAGGTCGGTGGCCGCGTAGCCGTAGCCGCCGTTCGTCTTCTTGACGATCAGCGGGGTCGGGTTGCCGTCCGGGCCCTTCACATCGTCGAAGAAGACGCACAGCGCACCCTCGGAGCGGACGGCGACGCCCGTCTCCTCCAGGATCCGGCAGGTCTCCTCCAGCATGTCGTTGTAACCGGACTCGCCGACGATGTCGGGGTCGCTGATCTCCATGTCGAGCTTGTCGAAGACGGAGTAGAAGTAGATCTTCGACTCGTCGACGAACCGCTGCCACATGGCGAGCGTCTCCGGCTCACCGGCCTGGAGCGCGACCACCCGGTCCCGCGAGCGGGCCTTGAACTCCTCGTCGGAGTCGAACAGGACCCGCGAGGCCTTGTAGAGCCGGTTCAGCGAGGACATGGCGGCTTCGCCGTCGCCCTGGCCGCCCTCGTGGTTCAGCTCGTCGGGGTGCTCGATCAGGTACTGGATGAGCATGCCGAACTGGGTGCCCCAGTCGCCGATGTGGTGCCGCCGGACGACGGACTCGCCGGTGAACTCCAGGATCTGCGCCATCGCGTCGCCGATCACGGCGGACCGCAGGTGACCGACGTGCATCTCCTTGGCCACGTTCGGCTGGGCGTAGTCGATGACGGTGGTGCCGGCGGAGGCGTCGTACGGCACGCCGAGCCGGCCCTCGTCGTCCGCGGCGCGCGCGGCGAGCGTCTCGATGATCGCCTTGTCCGAGAGCGTGATGTTCAGGAAGCCGGGCCCGGAGACCTCGATGTCCTTGATCAGGTCCGTCGCCGGGAGGGCGCCGGTGACCTGGGCGGCCAGCTCGCGCGGGTTGCCCTTGAGCTTCTTGGCGAGCGCCAGGATGCCGTTGGCCTGGAAGTCGGCCCGGTCGCTTCGGCGCAGCAGCGGGTCCGCGGTGCCGGCATCCGGCAGGGCTGCCGTCAGGGCGTCCGCCAGCTGCTGCTGGAGCGTGGAAGCGAGGGAGTGGACCGAGGCCATGGGCTGGCTGCCGTTTCCGTAGAGGTAACAAGGGATGACCCCAAGTATCCCATGCCCCGCAAAGCCGTTTTCGCGCTGTGGGTGGTACCTGGGAGAATGGTGCACGCCCCTATGAGTCCTACAAGAGAGAAGGACGTGCCGACCGTGGCTCAGAGTCAGAGCAGCACCGAGACCGACTGGGTCTCCCGCTTCGCGGACGAGGTCATCGCCGAATCGGAGCGTCGTGCGCCTGGCAAACCGGTCGTCGTCGCGTCCGGCCTTTCCCCGTCGGGCCCGATCCACCTGGGCAACCTCCGCGAGGTCATGACCCCGCACCTCGTCGCCGACGAGATCCGCCGCCGCGGCCACACCGTCCGGCACCTGATCTCGTGGGACGACTACGACCGCTACCGCAAGGTCCCGAACGGTGTCGAGGGCGTCGACGCGTCCTGGGCCGAGCACATCGGCAAGCCGCTCACCTCGGTGCCCGCCCCGGCCGGGTCGGCGTATGCGAACTGGGCCGAGCACTTCAAGGCCGCCATGACGGCTGCCCTGGACGAGCTGGGCGTCGAGTACGACGGAATCAGCCAGACGGAGCAGTACCTGGCGGGGACGTACCGCGAGCAGATCCTGCACGCGATGCGCCACCGCGCGGACATCGACGCCGTCCTGGACCGCTACCGGACCAAGAAGGACCCGGCGGCAGGCGCCAAGGGCGGCAAGAAGCCGCAGCAGAAGAAGGTCGACGAGGCGGAGCTGGAGGCCGAGGCGGGCTCCGGCGCGGCGAGCGAGGACGACGGCAGCGGCGGCTCGGCCGGCTACTTCCCGTACAAGCCCTACTGCGGCAACTGCGAGAAGGACCTCACCGCGGTCACGTCGTACGACGACGAGAGCACCGAGCTGAACTACACCTGCACGGCCTGCGGCTTCGCCGAAACGGTCCGGCTGAAGGAGTTCAACCGCGGCAAGCTCGTCTGGAAGGTCGACTGGCCGATGCGCTGGGCGTACGAGGGCGTGATCTTCGAGCCGAGCGGGGTGGACCACTCCTCGCCCGGGTCGTCGTTCGTCGTCGGCGGCCAGATCGTCCGCGAGATCTTCGACGGCGTGCAGCCGATCGGCCCGATGTACGCCTTCGTCGGCATCTCCGGCATGGCGAAGATGTCCTCCTCCAAGGGCGGTGTGCCGACCCCGGCCGACGCGCTGAAGATCATGGAGGCGCCGCTGCTGCGCTGGCTGTACGCGCGCCGCAGGCCCAACCAGTCCTTCAAGATCGCCTTCGACCAGGAGATCCAGCGGCTCTACGACGAGTGGGACTCGCTGGGCCGCAAGGTCGCCGACGGTTCCGTGCTGCCGGCCGACGCCGCCGCGTACGCCCGGGCGATCGGCACGGCCGCCGGTGAGCTGCCCAGCACGCCGCGCCCGCTGCCGTACCGGACCCTCGCCTCGGTGGCCGACATCACCGCCGGGGCCGAGGACCAGACGCTGCGCATCCTCAGCGAGCTGGACCCGGAGGACCCGCTGACCTCGCTCGACGAGGCCAGGCCGCGGCTCGACCGGGCCGAGAACTGGATCACCACCCAGGTCCCGGCCGAGGCCCGCACCATCGTCCGCGACGAGCCGGACAAGGAACTGCTCGGCTCGCTGGACGAGCAGGGACGCGAGTCGCTGCGCCTGCTCCTCGACGGGCTGGACTCGCACTGGTCCCTGGACGGGCTGACCACGCTCGTCTACGGCGTGCCGAAGGTGCTGGCCGGGCTGGAGGCCGACGCCAAGCCGACGCCGGAGCTGAAGACGGCACAGCGGTCGTTCTTCGCGCTGCTGTACCGACTGCTCGTCAGCCGGGACACCGGCCCCCGCCTGCCCACGCTGCTGCTCGCGGTGGGGGCGGACCGGGTGCGCAGGCTGCTCGGCGCGTAGCCGCCGGCGCCGGGCCTCGTGCCCGCGCACACGTATGACGAAGGGCCGCCACCCGGTGATGCGGGTGGCGGCCCTTCGTCGTCGCTTCGGGTTCCGCCGGTTCCTGCCGGCCCGGCTCGGCGGATCACGCGATGTGGTCGGCCTCGAGTTCGGCGTGGTAGCGGTTCTTGAAGCCCTGGATCAGCTGGCGGAGCAGCGCCACGCTGCGCGGGTGCCGCACGTTGTGGCCGTCCGACAGGTGTATGTCGAGGACCTCGATGCTGGGGTAGGTGCTGTGCTGCGTCACGAACGCCGCGAAGACCTCGTAAGCGATCTCGCTGAACTCCGCGTCCTCCTGCGCCCACTCCTCGGCCCACTCGTCGGCGGCCTCGACGACGGGCAGCGGCTGCTGCTGCTCCCGGACCTCGGCCTGGAGCGGCTGCTGCTCCCGGACCTCGGCCTGCTCCTGCGCCGGGATCTGCTCCTGCACCGGGATCCGGACCTGCCCCGGGCCCTGCGCCCCGTCGGCCTCGGGGGCCAACGGCATCTGCTCGGTGCGGGGACCGGGCACCGCACCGATCGTGCCGACATTGCCCAGCGGCCGGGTGCGGCCACCGGGGCCCGACGGGATCATGACCGGAGTGGGTTCGAGCCCGTCGACGAACGTCGGGTTGTACGAACCCTCGTACGCCCCGTCCGGAGCCTGCGCCGCGAACCACGGGCTCTCGTGCGTGCCGGGGCCCTCCGCGGGCTGCTCCTCCTCGGCCCATTCGCCGGGGACCGTCCTGGCGTACTGCTCCTGCTGGGGGGCGTAGGCGAGTTCGGGCTGAGGGGCCGACTCCACGGCGACGGCTGCCGCAGGGGCGGCGGCTTGGGCGGGGGCCGGGGGCAGCAGGGCGGGTTCGATGCCGGCCGCGGCGAGTCCGGCGGGGCCGGTGTCGGCGAGCGGGACGCCGTACTTGGCGAGGCGGAGCGGCATCAGGGACTCGACGGGGGCCTTGCGGCGCCAGCTGCGGCCGAAGCGGGCCTGGAGGCGGGCCTGGTAGATCAGCCGGTCCTGTTCGAGCTTGATGACCTGCTCGTACGACCGCAGCTCCCACAGCTTCATCCGCCGCCACAGCCGGAACGTCGGCACGGGCGAGAGCAGCCAGCGGGTGAGGCGGACGCCCTCCATGTGCTTGTCGGCCGTGATGTCGGCGATGCGGCCCACCGCGTGGCGGGCGGCCTCGACGGAGACGACGAACAGCACCGGGATCACGGCGTGCATGCCGGTGCCCAGCGGGTCGGGCCAGGCCGCGGCGCCGTTGAACGCGATCGTCGCGGCGGTCAGCAGCCAGGCCGTCTGACGCAGCAGCGGGAACGGGATGCGCAGCCAGGTCAGCAACAGGTCCAGCGCGAGCAGGACACAGATACCGGCGTCGATACCGATCGGGAAGACGACCGAGAAACTGCCGAAGCCCTTCTGCTCGGCGAGCTCGCGCACGGCCGCGTACGAGCCCGCGAAACCGATCGCTGCGATGAGCACCGCACCGGCGACCACGAGCCCGATGAGTATCCGGTGCGTGCGTGTCAGCTGCATCGCGGCCACCCGCGACCCCTCCCCAATTCTTTGTCTCCGACGTCCGGACCAGCGGGACGACTTCGAGTTCTGGCGGGCACAGCCTGGCACATGCCTGCGCGGTGCGTCGCGCGGGGAGGGGCGAAGCCCGGTCCTCGGGTGAGGGCCGGGCTTCGCAAAACCGCTTCTGCGCAGGAGGGTTGAGGCCACCGGCTGCCTCGCCCACTGCTGCGCGGGCCACTTCGCGGGCCGTCCGCCGCCGGGGTCCGGGACCGGCGGGCGGGGGCGGTCAGCTCGTCTTCTTGGCCAGGGCCTTGCCGGTCGCCTTGCCGGTCGCGCTGCCGGTCTCCTTGGCCGAGGCCTTTGCCTTGGCGGACTGGGAGGGCTTCGGCGAGCTGCTCGACGGTGCCGGCTCGTTGGCGGTGGCGACCGAGGCGACCGCCTCCTTGGCGGCCTTCTGGGCGCCCTTCAGGATGTCGGCGGCGGACGGGGTCTTGGCTCCCGCGTAGCCCGCGCCGTTGTAGTTGAGGGTGACGACGACGTTCCCCGTACGGGCGACGATGGTCGCGTACTTGAAGTCCTCACCCGTCTTGGTGAGGTCGTACGTGATCTGGGTGGCCTGGTCGCCGAGGGAGCTGACGGGGACCGTGGCGAGCTTCTTCGCACCGTCGGCCGCCTGGGCCTTGGCGACCTGCTTCGTGTAGTCCGCCTGGGCGCGGTCGGCACCGCTGCCCACGCCCTGGTCGGACGTGAAGCGGGTGAAGCCGACATCGAGCCAGCGGTACTGGGAGCCCTTGACGCCGTTGTCGTCGAGGCCGTTCCACGAGCAGCCGCCTCGGGCGGAGCTGTCGCTGGACTTGCCGCGGGTGCCGCTCTTGGTCTTGGCCGAGGGGACCAGGGACTTGACCGTCTTCGCGGTGATCGACTTGCACGGGTCGGGCAGCGCGGCGAACTTCGCCGGCGCGACGGCCGCTTCCGTCTTCGTCGCGTCCGGTGCGGCGGACGAGGACGAGGCGTCGTCCTTCTTGCCGTCGGAGTCCGACGAGCAGCCGGCGACGACGAGCATCACCGGGACGGCGGCGCAGGCGAGTATGCGGGTGAGTCGCGGGGCTGATCGGTGCATGGTTCCTTCACTCGGGTGGCGCGGCGGTCGGGCTGCCAGACGGTCGGTGGGCGTGGTCGGTGGGCGCGGTCGTCGGGTACGACACGTCCGGTGTGCGCGGTCGGTGGGCCCGGGGCGGCGCTCGGCCGACGGGCGGTTCCGGAGGGCCACGGTACGACGGACGGGCGCCGGATGCCGCCTCGGCCGGGAGGCCCGCGGAGCGGCGGACGCCCCGTCCGGGACGGCCGGGGGCGGGACTATTCGCTGAGCCTGTCGACCAGCTTCTCGCCCAGTGCCTGGGCCTTCTCCTGCAGTTCCTTGCTGTCGGGGACCTCGGTGGAGACGGCCGGCTGCGCGGTGTACTCGATGGTGACGATGACGTTCGATGTGCGGAATACCACGCTCACCGTGCGGTGCTGTGCGGTGGAACCTGCCCGGGTGAGCAGATCGTCCAGAAACGCACTGTCTCCGAGGGTGTCGAGGACCCGGGGCTGGAGGTTCTCGGCGTCGCTGCCGGCCGTGCCGCCGTTCGCGGCGTCATCCGTGTCGCCCGTCGCGCTGCCGGTCGGGCCGGTGCCGGTGTCCGGCGTCGCGTCCGTCTTTCCCGCGGTTGCGCCGTCGCTCTTGGCTCCGTCTTTCGCGGTCCCCGCGGGGGAGCCCTCGGGCGAGGCCGACTCCTTCCCCGCGTCCTCGCTCGGGAGGGAGGACGCGGGGAGGTCCGCGGCGTCCTCCTTCTTCGCGTACACCTCGCGGGCGCGGTCGTCGTCGCTCACGGCCGGGTCGTACGAGACGACGCGCTCGAAGTCGATGGCGATGCTGCGGGAGGCGTCGGGCGAGTCGGAGGTCCAGCGGCAGCCGACGCGGCGGTCCGTGTCGAAGGTTCTGGCGGGCGTGCCCTCGTACACCTTGTCCTGCTGGGCCTCGGGCAGTTGCGCGGCGCCGGGCAGGAGGTCGTTCAGGGTGGCGAGGGGGATGGCCCGGCAGGCCTCGGGAAGGGTGAGGTACTTGCCCGGGGGTGCGGCGGAGGTGGTCAGCGTGCCGGGTTTGCTGTCGCCGGCGGATGCGCCGCCTTCGGTGCCGGCACTGCAGCCGGCGACGAGTGCTGCGATCAGCACGGTGCCGGGTACGTACGCCATTCGTCGCACGGTCCTGGGCTCCCTTCGCGCGAAAAACGGTTGCCGCTCGATGGCGGCCGGTGGACACAATGTGTATCGCACGCGCCGCTGTGAATGCCGGTCGGCCGACCTGTTTGCCGATCTTGGCACCGGTTTTGCGTTTTCAGACTTTTCGGGGGAATCGAGGAACTATGTCGTATGTAGAGGTACCGGGTGCGAAGGTCCCCATCCGGATGTGGGCCGACCCTGCTTCGGTCGAGGACGGCGCGATGCAGCAGCTGCGCAACGTCGCCACCCTGCCCTGGATCAAGGGGCTCGCCGTGATGCCGGACGTCCACTTCGGCAAGGGTGCCACCGTCGGCTCGGTGATCGCGATGCACGGTGCGGTCTGCCCGGCGGCGGTGGGCGTGGACATCGGCTGCGGAATGTCCGCGGTGAAGACCTCGCTGACCGCCAACGACCTGCCCGGGGACCTGTCCCCGCTCCGGTCGAAGATCGAGCAGGCCATTCCGGTGGGCCGCGGCATGCATGACGATCCGGTGGACCCGGGCCGGCTGCACGGTCTTGGGGCGACCCGTTGGGACGACTTCTGGGCGCGGTTCGACGGGGTGGCCGATGCGGTCAAATTCCGTCAGGAACGTGCCACGAAGCAGATGGGAACGCTTGGATCGGGAAACCACTTCATCGAGTTCTGTCTCGATGAGGAGGGTTCGGTCTGGCTGATGCTGCACTCCGGGTCCCGGAACATCGGCAAGGAACTGGCCGACTTCCACATCGGCCAGGCGCAGAAGCTGCCGCACAACCAGGGACTGGTCGACCGCGACCTCGCGGTCTTCCTCGCGGACACCCCGCCCATGCAGGACTACCGCAACGACCTCTTCTGGGCGCAGGAGTACGCGAAGCACAACCGTGCGGTCATGATGGCGCTCTTCCAGGACGTGGTCCGCAAGGAGTTCAGGAAGGCGAAGGTGACCTTCGAGCCGGTCATCTCCTGTCACCACAACTACGTGGCGGAGGAGCGGTACGAGGGCATGGACCTGCTGGTCACCCGCAAGGGGGCCATCCGGGCCGGCTCCGGCGACTTCGGGATCATCCCGGGCTCCATGGGCACCGGTTCGTACATCGTGAAGGGCCTCGGCAACGAGAAGTCCTTCAACTCGGCCTCGCACGGAGCGGGCCGGAGGATGAGCCGGAACGCGGCCAAGCGGCGCTTCTCGACGAAGGACCTGGAGGAGCAGACGCGGGGCGTGGAATGCCGTAAGGACTCCGGCGTCGTCGACGAGATTCCGGGTGCCTACAAGCCGATCGAGAAGGTCATCGACCAGCAGCGCGACCTGGTCGAGGTCGTCGCGAAGCTGAAGCAGGTCATCTGCGTGAAGGGCTGAGCGCGCGAGCCGGTGGCGCGGTGAGCCGGTTGCGGGGTGGGCCGAGCCGGTGGCGGGGTGAGGCTTACGGGGGGAGCCTCACCCCGCACGTTCGGCTGCGCGGGCTCCGTCAGACGGTGCGGTGGACCTTGGAGTTGGAGGCCTGGGCGCGGGGGCGGACCACCAGGAGGTCGATGTTCACGTGGCTGGGGCGGGTGATGGCCCAGGTGATCGTGTCGGCCACGTCGTCCGCGGTGAGGGGGGCGTCGACGCCCGCGTAGACCTTGGCGGCCTTCTCGGCGTCGCCGCGGAAGCGCGTGGTGGCGAACTCCTCCGTCTTGACCATGCCGGGGGCGACCTCGATGACGCGGACCGGGGTGCCGACGATCTCCAGGCGGAGGGTCTCCGCCAGGACGTGCTCGCCGTGCTTGGCGGCCACGTAGCCGCCACCGCCCTCGTAGGTGGAGAGGCCGGCCGTCGAGGTGAGGATGACCACCGTGCCGTTCCCGCCCGCGGTGAGGGCGGGGAGCAGGGCCTGGGTGACGTTGAGCGTGCCGATCACGTTGGTCTCGTACATCTGGCGCCAGTCCGCCGGGTCGCCGGTGGCGACGGGGTCGGCTCCGAGCGCGCCGCCGGCGTTGTTGACGAGGACGGCGAGGCTGCGGAACGCGGTGGCGAACTCGTCGACCGCGGCGCGGTCGGTGACGTCCAGGGCGTAGGCCGTGGCCTCGTGGCCCGCCTCGGTGATCTCGGCGGCGAGCGCCTCGATGCGGTCCTTGCGGCGGGCGGTCAGCACCACGCGGAAGCCGGCGGCGGCCAGCTGCCGGGCGGTCGCGGCACCGATGCCGCTGCTCGCTCCGGTGATGACGGCGATGGGGGATGCGGCCATGACGGGCTCCTCGGGCAGCTGATCGGTAGGGGGCCAGGATAGGCAGGGGCGCGGTCAGTGGTTGCGGGGGGCATACATGATCACGGCCATGCCGGCCAGGCAGATCAGCGCGCCCGTCACGTCCCAGCGGTCGGGCCGGTAGCCGTCGGCCGCCATGCCCCAGGCGATCGACCCCGCGACGAAGACCCCGCCGTACGCGGCGAGCACCCGCCCGAACTCGCCGTCCGGCTGGAGTGTGGCGACGAAGCCGTAGGTGGCCAGGGCGATGGCGCCCGCGCCGATCCAGGCCCAGCCCCGGTGTTCGCGGACGCCTTGCCAGACGAGCCAGGCACCCCCGATCTCGAAGAGGGCGGCGACGACGAAGAGCGCGAGGGAACGGACTACTGACATGGGGGGCAGCGTGCCACGGGCGCGGGCCCGGGGACGCGCCGAACCAGTGGGTAAATATGGATAATTCATGATGATCTGTATCTTCAGGACATGGTAGTGACGCGTAAGGCTCTGCTGGTGGTGTCCGCTGCGGCGGCAATGGCGTCGACGGTGGCGCTGGGTGTGGGCGGGACGGCCGCGGCCGTCGGTGCGCCCGTCGGTACGCCTGTGGGGCGGAACATCAACATCGCACCGGAGGCGGATGTGTCGCACCACGGGCATGTCTCGCTGTGGGGCACCGGGCTCGGCATCTGGCTGCGCAGCGAGAACCGCGGGCCGGCGGATCTGGCCGGGGTCACCGTGCGGCTGCGGGTCTCCGTACCGCTGGCGGGCCGCCAGGAGCTGCCCCAGGAGTGCCTGCAGGCCGATCGGGCGACCGTGTTGTGCCGGACGGGTGCGTTGCACGCGGACGGTTCCGAGCAGCGGCAGCTCGCCCTCGAACTGCAGCTCGCGAGCCGGCCGGCGGAGGTGGTCGTCCGGATCGACACCGTGTGGAACGGCGGGGCGACGGACCGGTATGCGAAGAACAGCGAGCACGAGGTACTGGCGCCCGCCACGGGGGACGAATACGTCTTCTGAGCCGCGGGGGGGACGGGCGCGTGCGGGCGTGCGGGCGTGCTCCCGCGTCTCCCGCGCCTCCGGGCCGCTGGGCCTCCCCGGTCTCCCGCGCCTCCGGTGCCTCCGGCTCGGAGAAGTGGTCGTGGGCGGCGAGGGGCCGTGCCGGTCATGGCTGCTTCGTACACTCTCTGCATGCCGCAGAAGTCATCCGTCCCGCGCCGCAGCGTGCTGCTGGCCGAGCTGGCCGTCACGTCGCGCCGCCACATGGCCTCGTACGCCCTGTTCAACCAGGCCGTCGCCGACCATCTGCGGCTGCACCCCACGGATCTGCAGTGCCTGAACCTGCTCGGCCTGGAGGCCGAGCCCGTCACCACCGGCCGGGTCGCGGAGCTGACCGGGCTCACCACCGGGTCGGCGACCCGGCTCGTCGACCGGCTGGAGCGGGCCGGATATGTGACCCGCGCGCGGGACACCGCGGACCGGCGGCGGGTGCTCGTCGCGACCGTGCCCGGGCGGATGGCGGAGTTCGGTGCTGTCTGGGAGCGGCTCAACAGCGGTTGGGCCGAGCTGTTCGAGGCGTACGGAGACGACGAGATCGCTTTCCTCATCACCCATATGCGGCGCACCGTGGAGCTGAGCGCGGTACAGGTCGAGAGGCTGCGCGACAGCGACAGCGACGCCGCCCGGCGGCAGTGACGGGGCTTCGGTCCTGAGGGGTGTGCGGGTTCAGCCGCCCGAAGGGCCCGGTCCGGCCAGGGCGTTGCCGAACTCGCGGACCGCTTCGGTGACGATCGCCTCCAGGCGGGCGTGGTGGGCGCCGCGCCAGTACACCCGGTCGCACTCCGTGCACTGGGCGAAGACGTCGTACGACCGTTGGGTGCCGTGTTCCAGGTGCGCGCTGACGGAGTCCTTGTCGGCCGCCGCCAGCGGTCCGTTGCATGCCGTGCACCGCGTCCACGGGGCGAGGTCCGGCGCGAACCGCTCCAGTACGTCGCGCAACTGCGCCTCGGGGCGGTCGCTGTAGACGTACGCCCCCGCCCAGAGTTCCCGCCGGTGCAGCAGCCCCCGGTCCCGGGAGAGCAGGACCCGCTGCTCCTTCGCCGACCGGGTGGCCAGCGCGGGGTCGCCGATGTCCTCGCTCTCGTACGCCGCATCGACGCCCAGCAGCCGCAGTCGGCGCGCCAGCGTCCCGAGGTGGACGTCGAGGAGGAAGCGCAGGGGTGCGCCCGGCACGTTCTGCGGCCGCCGAACGGCCCGGACCTCGACCGTCTCGCCCGCTGCGGGGATGTGCGAGACCGGCACGGGGTGCCCGTCGACGATGAGCTCGCCGGCCTCGGTCAGCGGGACTCCGAGCGACTCCACGACGTGACCGAGGGTGGACGAGCCGTCGGTGGTCACGGTCGTCAGGCCCCGGCGCCGTTCGTGTGCGACGAAGAGGCGCAGTCCGGGGGCGACTTCGAGGTGGATCTCGGGTCCGTTCACCTGGTCAGGATGCCATCGGGGCGGGGCGCCGGCCACGGGATTCGGGATCGCGGCGTGAGGGCCGGGGCGCGAGGTGTCAGGCGCGGAAGGCGGCGGCGTGCCCGGCGGCCCAGGCCGCGAACGTACGGGCCGGACGGCCGGTCAGCTTCTCCGTGTCGCCGGTGACTTCGGCGGCGGAACCGTCCGTGGCGGCCCAGTGGTCGAGCAGCGCCTCGGCGATCTCCTCCGGGACGAAGGGGGACACGGACTGCTTCCAGGCGGTCCTGCTCACGGATTCGACGGTGACGGGGCTGCCCGACGCCGCGGCCAGGAGCTCGACCTGCTCGGCGGCGGTCAGGGATTCGGGGCCGGTCAGGTGGTACGCCGAGCCCTGCAGGCGTACGTCGGTGAGGACGGCGAGTGCCGCTTCGGCGATGTCGGTCTCGTCGACGGGGCTGGTCCGGCTGTGCGGGTAGGGCAGTGCGACGGGGCGGCCCGACCGGAAGGACTCCGACCACTGGTGGGCGTTGCCCGCGAAGGCGCCGGGGCGCAGCAGGGTGGAGGTGAGGGGGGAGTCGCGCAGCGCCTGTTCCACCGCGTGGTGGGAGGCGGCGATCGGGTTGGACCCGGGGTCCGGGGCGAGGACCGAGCTGGAGGAGAGCAGGGCGATGTGCGCGACGCCGGCGGTCCGGGCGGCGGCGAGGAATTCGGTGATGTGGGAGGGCTCGGCGTAGAGGAAGACGGAGCCGACGCCTTCCAGGGCGGCCGCGAAGGTGCCGGGGTCGCCGAGATCGCAGGCCACGGACGGGACGCCGGCCGGTAGGGAGAGTTCGCCGGGGTTCCGGGAGGCGGCACGCACGGCGTGGCCGTCGCGGTGGAGGAGCGATACGAGCGCGGAACCTACGCGGCCGCGGCAGCCGGTGACGAGGGTGGGCATGGAGGGGTCTCCTCGGTGAACGGGTCCTGATGGGCCTGGACGGATGATGCCGATTAATTGCGGAACGCATAAGCTGCGTGGCGCAGATGAATATCCAGGAGGTGGCGACCTCCGTCAAACGCTTTACGCATCCCGGCCATCCAGCCGTATCCAGCCGTATCCCGGCGCAGGCGCAGGCGCTGCGGCCGGGCCGGCCGCAGCCCCGTCGGTGCTCCGGCCCCGGGCCCGGTCAGCGCTCCGGATGGAGGTCCAGCCGCCAGTCGTGGGTCAGCAGCGGGTGTCCCGGCGGGTACTCGACCTCGCACTCGCCGATCAGCAGGAAACCGGCTTTGCGGCACACCCCGTTCGACGCGCCGTTGTCCACCGACGGGTAGGCGTGCAGGTAGCGGTGCTTGTGCTCGGCACGCGCCTGCTCGGCCACGGCTTTCGTCGCGGCCGACGCGATGCCCCGGCCATGGAACTCCGCGAGAACGGCCCACCCCGTCTCGTAGACCTCCCGGCCCTGCCAGGTGCGCTCCCAGAAACCGATGGTGCCCACGCCGCCGGCCTCGCCGGGCAGCGTGATGCGGAACATCCTTCCCCGGCCCGTCCGGTCCGCGCTCAGCGCCACGTAGCGGGCATGACGCCCCAGGAGTTGCTCCTCCGACTCGGGGCCGCCCAGGTGGTCCATCAGCTCAGGTGCGTTGGCCAGGCGGAGCAGCGCCAGGTCGCTCTCCGACCAGGGCTCGATCCCCACGGGTGCTGCTTCGGTCCGCTCCACACCGGAACTGTAGGACAGGCCTCTGACAGTCAGCGGGTACCGAGCACGGTCGGCGGCACGCCCACCGTCGCCGTGAAGTCTCTGACCAGGTGCGCCTGGTCGCTGTAACCGAGATCCGCGGCGAGCCCCGCCCAGTCCACCGCCGGGTCCGATTCGGCGCGCTCCAGCGCCTCGTGGATGCGGTAGCGGAGGATGACCCACTTGGGGCCCACGCCCACGTACGTGGCGAACAGCCGTTGCAGGGAGCGCACCGACAGGCCCTCGGTGCGGGCCAGTTCGTCGACGCGGCGGACCGTGCGGTCGGTACGTACCAGGTCGACCAGGGCCATCGCCCGCTCGGCCTGCGGATCCGGTTCCGGGCCGAGCGCCAGCAGGTACGCGTCGAGTGCCGCGACCCGCGCGTCCTCCTGCCCGGGGTCGAGCACGGCCGACGGCGGGCAGGGCGGCGCGAACACCTCGGGCGCCGGGACCCGGCGCCCCGTCCACTCGGACACCGGCCGGTCCGGTGCGAACGGCCGGAAGCCGCCGGGCCGGAACTGCACACCGCAGACCCGCCCCCGTCCCTCCAGCTTCTGCGTGAAGAGCTCCAGCCCGATGCCCGAGACCTCCGCGTACCCGGCGTCCTCGTCTCCGCAGCCCGCGTACCGCTCGAAGACGAGGTTGACGCTGGGGTGCGGGACCAGGTGGGAGGCGTACGGCTCGCGCAGGTCCCAGTCGATCAGCCAGTAGTGCTCGAGGTAGGGGCGCAGGGCGGGCGCGGGCTCGCGGCGCCGGAAGCGTACGTGTGTGAACAGCTCGGGGGCGTCGACGATGCCCCGGGTGTCGCGGCGGGGACCTCGGGAGCCGGGCATGGCTGCCGATCCTATGACGCGGTCGCTTCCGTGTCTCATGTGTCGCGTTTCTTCAAGCCCCCCAGCCGTCGCCGGATGCATGGTCGAGGCATGAGGAAGATCAGTGAATTGCTGGATGCGGCGACCGACAGCGCGCTGCCCGTGGTGCGTGGGATCGACGACAGCCGGCTGGACGACCCCACACCGTGCGCGGAGTACGACGTCCGTGCCCTGATCAGCCACCTCGTCCAGGTGGTCGTCAACTTCACCGCGCTCGCGGCCCGACAGGACGCGGACTTCGGCAAGACCCCGGATGCGGTCACCGGGGACTGGCGGAAACGCTTCGGCGAGGAGACGGCCGCGCTGGTCGGGGCGTGGGCGGCACCGGGCGCGGAGGAGGGAACCGCGGGCTCCATGGGGTTCCCCGCCCGGACGGTGGGGCACATGGTGCTCGGTGATCTGACCGTGCACGCGTGGGACCTGGCCCGGGCCACCGGTCAGGAGTTCGTGCCGGACGCGCACGTGGTGAAGGAGATCGGGCCCGCCATGGAGGGGATGGCGCCGAAGGCCCGCGAGGCCGGGATGTTCGGCGAGCCGTTCCCCGTACCGGAGGGGGCTAGCCCCTTTGCGCGGGTGCTGGCGCTGACCGGTCGTGATCCTGAGTGGCAGCCGCCCCGGGCCTGACGCCGATGGCCGGAACCGCCGTGTCCGCCGCCGTCGGGCCGTCGTAGAGCGTGCCGAGGGCCTCGTAGGAGCCGTCCACGATCCGCTCGGCGTCCACGAGCATTGCGCGCTCGGCGAGGCGGGCCGCCTGATGTGTGTACGGGGACGGTGGCGCCGGGTGACGGCGCCGCCACCAGCCCTCACATGCTGCGTAGATGCCGCTGGCGAAGACCAGTACGGGAATGGACAGGGCCAGCAGAGTGTCGCCCACGACAGCCCCCCTTCAGAGTCGATGCCTCCTGCATCGGCAGGTTCGACAGGTCACCTGAAGATCATTCTTCGGCCAATGAATGGCCTGATACGGCTGGCTGGCAGAAGCCCTTCGTGCAGGTGGGCGCCCGGGTCGGCGCTGCTGGGCCGTGTGTTCGGCGACAGGCCGCTCAGCGGGGTGTGTGTTCGGCGGGAGTGTGTCCAGAGGGGGAGGGGACGCCGTGGCGGACGTTCTCGAACTCGACCGCGGAGCCGGCGGGCGGGGGGTGCGGGGCCCGGAAGGTGAAGGCGCCGGGGCCTTCACCGATGTCACGGATCAGGGCGATGCGGTCCATCGCCTCGCCGATGTCCGGGCGGTGCCCCGCGGGGACCCACCACATTGCGTGGTGGAGGTCGGCGAGGCGCTCGAACCATTCCCGGCGGCGGGCCAGCACCTTGAGGTGCTCGCTGCGGTACGTGAAGTTGCGCAGCGCTTCGGCCGACTCCCAGACCGAGCAGTTGATCAGGAGCATGTCGTCGTTCCCGGGGCGCAGGTTCGTCGCGTCGGTTCCGCTGTCGTCGACCATGCGCCAGACGAAGCCGGGGGCCTGATCGGCGACAGCGTTGATCTCCGGGAGCTGGGCGACGAAGTCGGCCAGCTGGGGGCTGTCGAGTGGGGCGAGGATGCGCCCGACGTTGACCTGGGCAAGGTGGAATTGGCTCACGGGGGCAAGCGTGCCCGGGTGAGCCTTCTAAAGTCAACGACAGCTTTTTTAGACTTCGGGTGCGGCCTCGGGTGTGGCGTCCGGCGTCGCCGAGGGGGCGGCGCCCGATGCGGCGTCCTGCGCCGCTCGGGGTTCGGTGTCCGGTGCGGCTTCAGGTGCTGCGTCCGGTGCGACTGCGGGTCCCGCCTCCGGCGTGAACCCCTTCCGCTCCGCGACTTCGAGGGCCACGCAGCAGCCGCGCGGGAGCGGGTCCATCGACGCGGTCCAGTCCCGACCGCCCGGCAGTCCGGCGAGCAGGCCCTCGATCCCGGCCAGGTTCATCCCGCAGACCAGGGCGGGGAACTGATCGGCCAACGCGTGGAACGGGCAGTTGTTCAGCCGCAGCGTCCCGTCGTCCCAGAACGGCTCGTAGCCGCGTGACCGCAGGACCTCGACCGGATCCTCCTCGCCGTCCGGGGCGCCCCCCTCGGCCTCTCCGGCCGCCCTTGCCGCCGCCTGCAGTTCCCCGTCGAGTCCGGCCTGTTCCACCACCTCGGCCAGCAGCCGGCTCGCCGTGTCGTAGGACCGGGGCGGCACCGACACCGTGCGCTCGCCCTCGGCCCTCCGGTACAGCTTCGAGGGCCGCCCGGCCCCCGGACCGCTGCGGCCCGAAAGGCGCCGGAAGCAAACCTCCAGCAGGCCGGCCTCGACCAGCTTGTCCAGGTGGAACGCGGCCAGCGAACGCGAGACCCCGACCGCTTCGGCCGCCGCGTCCCGCCCCACCTCGCCCGGCGTCCCGGTGACGTGCCGATACAGTCCACGCCGCACGGGATCCCCCAGTGCGACCAACGCCTCCAGGGCGACATCCTCGCTGCTCACGGCACGATTCTATAACTAATGGCGATTGATGAAATCGCGAATCGGACAGCAGTGGGAAGCCGTGCGGTACGTCGGACCGGGTGAGTCGATCATGGCCCGTTGCGCATCGCGCAAATCAGCGCCCGGGTCCGCCGCGTAACAGGCGTGAGCGGTCAGTACGCGGATTTCGTCCGGCCGAAAGGCTGAGATTCACGATCGATCATGACTGTCCGTAATGGATCTGGTGCGCTGAGTGACGATCCCTCTAGGGTCATGGCGTCACCGACACCGCATTTCTGGAGGATTCGTGCCAAGCGTCCGTACTCGACTCGCCGTACTCGGCTCCGCCGTGGCACTCGCCGCAGGTGCCCAGGTCCCCGTGCAGCTCGCCAACGCGCCCCAGGCGGCCGCAGCGGCGGCCCATGAGTGGGTGGCCCTGGGCGACTCGTACACCGCCGGGGTGATCCCGGCCGCGGGCGACACCTTCGAAGTCCCCCGCGACGGCTGCGAGCGCACCGACCTGTCCTACCCGCAGGTCATCGACCGCGACCTCGGCGGGCTCATCGAACTGACCAACGTCAGCTGCGGCGCCGCCACGATCGAGGACGTCACCTTCAGGGCGCAGGAGCCGATCGGCCGTCACCTGCCGCCCTTCTCCGAGGACCCGGACTACCCGTTCCCGCCGGTGCCGCCCCAGTCCGCCGCGGTGGGCGACGGGACCGACGTGGTCACGGTCGGGGTGGGCGGCAACACCCTCGGGTTCGAAGGCATCCTGCGCACCTGCCTGGAGCTCGGTTCGGGCAGCGGCGGCGTGGGCACCCCGTGCCGGGACGCGCTGGCCGACGGCATCCCCGACCGGCTGGCCAAGGTGAGCAAGGACTACGACGCCATGCTCGCCGTACTCCACGAGCGGGCTCCGGGCGCCAGGATCCTGGCCGTCGGCTACCCGACGGTCATCCCCAAGGACACCTCCAAATGCCGGTACAACGACCTGGAGCAGTTCGGGCCGATCACCCAGGGAGACCTGGACTGGCTGCGCCAGGACGTCATGGAGCCCCTCAACAAGGCCATCGAGAAGTCGGCCGGCAGCCATGACGCGACCGGTTTCGTCGACCTGTACGACTCCTCGCGGAACCACAGCGTCTGCGACGGCGGCAAGTGGGTCGAGGGCATCCTCGCCGACGGCTTCCAGCCCGCCCTCGTGCACCCCAACGCCCGCGGCCATCGCAACGCCTCCGATCACGTCACGGCGGCGATCCTGGACAGCATCGGCGTGAACTGACACCCGCGCCCCGCGCCCCGCGACCCCGCCAGGAACAGCGCCGGCGGTCCGGCCGTCACCCGCTCCCGCCGCTGACGGCCGGTCCGCGGGCGGACGGAGCGGCCCCTCGCTCGTTGCCGCACACCGGCCAGGTGTGCGGCCCGCGGTGCACCTCGACATCAGGCCCGTACCGCTCAGGGCCGAGGAGGGAGCCCGGTCCGCCGACGCGGTTCCCGGCCGTCGGCGCCCCGCGAGAGCCCGGAGGCCGGCGACGGGAACTGCGTACCCCGTCCCGTTCGGACGCCGGACTGTTCACCCGAACGCCCGCGCCACTGGCAGACGGGGCGGACTCTGCGAAGAGTGGCGGGATGAGCGACGATACGCGGCGCGACGCCGGCACACGGGTCCTGGACAGGCTGAACGAGATCCACCCGCGCCTGGAAGCGCTGTACAAGGACCTGCACGCGCATCCGGAGCTGTCGTTCGCCGAGACCCGGACGGCTGGTGTGGTGGCGGCCGACCTGGAACGGCTCGGGTTCGAGGTCACCACCGGCGTCGGACGTACCGGGGTGGTGGGTGTCCTGGCCAACGGCGAGGGGCCGAGGGTGTTCCTGCGCGCCGACTTCGACGCGTTGCCGGTGGAGGAGCAGACAGGGCTCGACTACGCCAGCAAGGCGACCGGCACCGACTCGGAGGGCCGCCGGGTACCGGTGATGCACGCCTGCGGGCACGACATGCACGTCGCCTGCCTGATCGGTGCGCTGGACCTGCTCGCCGGGGCGCGGGAATCGTGGTCCGGGACGGTCGTGGCGGTGTTCCAGCCGGCCGAGGAGCTCGGCTCCGGCGCGCAGGCCATGGTCGACGACGGGCTGTTCGACAGGGCGGGCACCCCTGACGTCGTCCTCGGCCAGCACGTGGCACCCGTCCCGACCGGGATGATCGCCTGCCACCCCGGGCCGGCCCTGGCGGCCACCGACGCGCTGCTGGTGCGGATGTTCGGCCGCGGCGCGCACGGAGCACGTCCCGAGGCGTCGATCGACCCGGTGGTCATGGCCGCCGCCACGGTGATGCGCCTGCAGACGGTGGTCTCGCGCGAGATCGCCGGCGGCGACACCGCCGTCGTCACCGTGGGCGCCCTCAACGCGGGGACGAAGGACAACGTCATTCCCGACGAGGCCGAACTCAAGCTCAACATCCGCACCTACACCCCCGAGGTCCGCGCCACCGTCCTCGGCGCGGTCACCCGCATCGTCAACGCCGAAGCCGCGGCCGCGGGAGCCGAACGCGACCCGGAGATCACCCCTGTCGACACCTTCCCCGTCCTGGTCAACGACCCGGCAGCCGTCGACCGCACCACCGGGGCGCTGCGCGCACACTTCGGCGAGCACACCGTCGTCGACATGGGACCGGCCACCGGCAGCGAGGACTGCGGAGTCCTGGCCACGGCCTCCGGGGCACCCATGTGCTACTGGTACTTCGGCGGCACCGACCCGGCCGCCTTCGAGACCGCCACGAAGAACGGGACCCTGGGGCGCGACATCCCCTCCAACCACTCCCCGCACTTCGCCCCGCTCATCAACCCCACCCTGGACAACGGCGTCCGGACCATGACCGTGGCAGCACTTGCCTGGCTCAGGACCCGCTGACTCCCCGGGGAACCCGGTCAGGGCCACGCCAGACCGGGGAACCGGGTCAGGGCCACGCCAGACCGGGGAACCGGGTCAGGGCCCGGACCGGGAAGCCGGTCAGGGCCACACCAGGCAGTAGGCCTGATGTCCCGCGTCGTGCAGGCGATAGCTGAAGTCCTGCCACTCGTGCAGCAGTTGGTAGACGTTGAACGCGTCACGCGGGCCACCGCGGTCCGGCACCGTCGACCAGATGAAGGCCGCGGCACCCACGGACTCCTCGCCCACGTCGCGCAGCGGGTCCACGACCGTCATGGGGAGCTTGACCACGGCGTAGTCGGGGTGCAGGACGACCAGCTCCAGCGGCGGGACCTTGTGCAGGGGTATGCCCTGTATGCCGGTGAGGACCATCGCGGCCACCGTCTCCGGCTTGATCTTGGTGAACATGCCGCCCATGCCCAGTTCGTCGCCGCCGAGCTCCTCGGGGCGCATGGAAATGGGCACGCGTGCGGCAGTGGCCCCGTCGGGAGCCCCGAAATACTTGTAGGTCACCCCCACCCGGCCACCACTCCTGCTTCCGGCTCCGATCTGAGCGCCGGCCTGTATGCCCTGCTTGCGCTCAGCCTCGCGCCGGTGCCGACCCCGCCGGGCAGGCTCGGGCCCCAGGTCGTCGGTCCCTTCGCCCACTCCGCCACCGCGATGCATATCTCATCCACCCGACTACTAACTAGGAGACACAGCCCCCGCCGCGCAACCCGATCATCGTGTCAGTGACCTCCCCCACGGGCGTGCGGTGAAACACCTGTCCGCAATACCGTCCGTGGCTCTGACACCATGGCATGTGTGAGCTTTCCCTATGACGCCCCAGTTTCGCAGACGCTTTTCGACCGCGCGTCCCTCGTGACGCCCGGTGGCGTGAACTCTCCTGTACGTGCCTTCCGGGCCGTGGGCGGTACGCCCCGCTTCATGGTCTCCGGTGCCGGTCCGTACCTCACCGATGCCGACGGTCGTGAGTATGTCGACCTCGTATGCTCGTGGGGGCCGATGATTCTCGGCCATTCCCACCCCGATGTCATCGCCGCAGTCCACGAGGCCGTCGCCCGCGGCACCTCGTTCGGTACGCCCGGCGAGGGCGAGGTCGCGCTCGCCGAGGAGATCGTGGCCCGGGTCGAGCCCGTGGAGCAGGTGCGGCTCGTGTCGTCCGGCACCGAGGCGACCATGTCCGCGATCCGCCTCGCCCGTGGTTTCACCGGCCGGGCCAAGATCGTGAAGTTCGCCGGCTGCTACCACGGTCACGTCGACGCGCTGCTCGCCGCCGCCGGGTCCGGGCTGGCGACCTTCGGTCTGCCGGACACGCCGGGTGTCACCGGCGCCCAGGCCGGCGACACGATCGTGCTGCCGTACAACGACCTGGAGGCCGTACGGGCCGCCTTCGCCGCGCAGCCGGGCGAGATCGCCTGCGTGATCACCGAGGCGTCGCCGGGCAACATGGGCGTCGTGCCGCCGCTGGACGGCTTCAACGCGGGGCTCAAGGAGCTCTGCGCGGCCAACGGCGCGCTGTACATCTCCGACGAGGTCATGACCGGCTTCCGTACGTCGAAGGCCGGCTGGTTCGGCATCGACGGGGTGCGGCCCGACCTGATGACGTTCGGCAAGGTCATGGGCGGCGGCTTCCCGGCCGCGGCGTTCGGCGGTCGCGCCGACGTGATGGCGCACCTGGCGCCCGTCGGCCCGGTCTACCAGGCCGGCACCCTCTCCGGTAACCCGGTCGCCACCGCCGCAGGCCTCGCCCAGCTGCGTCTGCTGGACGACGCCGCGTACGCGAAGGTCGACGCGGTCTCCGCTGAGATCCGGGGGCTGGTGAGCCAGGCCCTGGACAAGGAGGGGGTCGCGCACACCGTGCAGGCGGCGAGCAACATGTTCTCCGTCTTCTTCACGGACGGTCCGGTGCGCAACTACGACGACGCCAAGCGGCAGGAGGCCTTCCGCTTCACGCCGTTCTTCCACTCGATGCTGGCGCAGGGCGTCTATCTCCCGCCGTCCGCGTTCGAGTCGTGGTTCGTATCCACCGCCCACGACACCCGGGCCGTCGAGCGGATCGCCGCCGCGCTGCCCGCCGCAGCCCGCGCCGCATCGGAGGCCACCGCATGAGCGAGACCAGCAGCAACACCGGGCGCAAGGACATCACCGTCGTCCACCTGATGCGCCACGGAGAGGTGCACAACCCGGAGGGCGTGCTGTACGGGCGCCGCCCCGGCTACCACCTGTCCGAGCTCGGCCGGCAGATGGCCGACCGGGTCGCCGAGCACCTGGACGAGCGCGACATCACGCATGTCGTCGCCTCCCCGCTGGAGCGGGCCCAGGAGACGGCGACGCCGATCGCCAAGACGCACGGCCTGGACCTCGCCACCGACAAGCGGCTCATCGAGGCCGCCAACGTCTTCGAGGGCAAGACCTTCGGTGTCGGCGACGGGGCACTGCGCAAGCCGGACAACTGGAAGCACCTGACGAACCCGTTCCGGCCGTCGTGGGGTGAGCCCTACGTCGAGCAGGTCGTACGGATGATGGGCGCCCTGGACGCGGCGCGCGACGCCGCACGTGGCCATGAGGCGGTGTGCGTGAGCCACCAGCTGCCGATCTGGATCGTCCGCAGCTTCGTGGAGCGGCGGCGGCTGTGGCACGACCCGCGCAAGCGGCAGTGCACGCTCGCCTCGCTGACCAGCTTCACGTACCAGGGCGACAAGATCGTGTCGGTCGGGTACTCGGAGCCGGCCCGGGACCTGGTGCCGGCGCATCTGCTTGCGGGGGCGAAGCCGGTGAAGGGGGCGTCGAAGGGGTTCGGCGCGTAGCCGGCCCTTGGGCCGGAGTTTTCGGGGTCGGGCCCGCCCGGACGGGCCGGCGGGTGGGCCTGAGGGGTGGCCCGGTGGGTGGGTCCGGGCGCGGCCCGGTGGTCGTGTTGCCCTCAATCTCCCTCATGACCTCAGGGCATTGGGGGGACCCCTCGGCGGGCTCGATTCGGTCGCCGCGGTCCGCGATGTGACTGCTGGTCCGGTCGGCTCTCCGGTCCGCGGTGCGGGCCGGACTGGCTTGATTTAGCCGCTCCGGTCCGCGATGTGGGCCGGGTGGGCTCGATCTGCCCTCTGCAGCTGCTGGTCATTTGTAAGCCGACCGGGCGGAATTCATCCGTCCGGGGTTTCGGCATGCCGTTTTTGAGGGGGTTTCGGGGTCGATCTTGCGTTCGGTCATGGTCGGGGTCTGGTTCCGTAAAGAATTGTGTGCTAATTCGCGGAACCTTCGTGTTGCTTCACTCATCTAAGCCTTTGGCAGTTTGTATGGACTTGAGGCAAAACGACCGCAGATGGGAACGGCATGCGCGACATCAGCCGAAGGGGTTTGCTCGGAGCCGGACTTGGGGCCGCGGCCGCCGTCGGGGTGGCGGGCTGCAGTTCTTCCGGTGCTTCTCATACGGGCGGGCCCGGGCCCGACAAGGGCGCCAAGGGCGACATGGGGGCCGACGGCGCGGTCAAGGGCAACGGACCCGCCAAGAAGGACGTCCGCGCGATCGGGGACGGTTCCACCGCCGACACGGGGAAGCAGCCGCACCAGCCGTCCGCGCCCGTTCCGCTCGAACCCGGCCAGAAGCCGCCGCAGTTCGTGATCTTTTCCTGGGACGGTGCCGGAGAGGTCGGCAACGGACTGTTCCCGCGTTTTCTGGAACTCGCCAAGCAGCACGACGCGGCGATGACCTTCTTCCTCTCCGGGCTCTATCTGCTGCCCGAATCGAAGAAAACCCTCTACCGCCCGCCCAACAACCCCATCGGCGCCTCCGACATCGGTTATCTCACCGACGGTCACATCAAGGAGACGCTGGACAACGTGCGCCAGGCCTGGCTCGACGGCCACGAGATCGGCACGCACTTCAACGGGCATTTCTGCGGCGGGTCCGGATCGGTGGGCGACTGGTCGGCCTCCCAGTGGCAGAGCGAAATCGATCAGTCGATCTCCTTCGTCACCGAATGGCGCACCAACACCGGCTGGACCGACCTCGACCCACTGCCTTTCGATTACCGCAAGGAACTCATCGGCGGCCGTACGCCCTGTCTGCTCGGACAGGACAATCTGCTGCCCACGGCGAAGAAGCTGGGCTGGCGCTACGACGCCAGTTCGCCCGGCGGCACCCAGGTCTGGCCCACCAAGCGCATGGACGTGTGGGACCTGCCGCTCCAGGGCATCCCGTTCCCCGGGCACAGCTTCGAGGTCCTCTCCATGGACTACAACATCCTGGCCAACCAGTCGCTGAATTCGACCAAGGGAATGCCGTCCCGGTATCCGGGCTGGCGTGATCAGGCGACACAGTCGTACATCAGCGGTTTCCAGCGTGCGTACGAGACCAACCGCGCGCCCTTCTACATCGGAAACCACTTCGAGGAGTGGAACGGCGGCATCTATATGGATGCGGTCGAGGACGCGCTCAAGCACATCGCGGGGAAGCCGGATGTGCGCCTCGTCTCCTTCCGGCAGTTCGTCGACTGGCTCGACGTCCAGGATCCCGCGGTGCTCGCGAAGCTCCGTACGCTGGAGGTCGGACAGGCACCCGACGGCGGCTGGAACACCTTCTTTAAACAAGCCTGACAACGGGCTTTACGGGCACCGAGGGGGGTGCCCAAGATCCCCGAAACCGCCATGCGAAACTTTTCACATGAGCTATGGCCGCGCATCCCGACGCCGCTTCACCCTGCTCGCCGCCCCCGCGGCGGCCGCCGCGCTCGCCCTGACGCTGACCGCGTGCGATTCGGGCAGTGAGGTCACTGGCGGTGGCGATACGAACTTCGTCACCGGCAAGGGCGGAATCGCCACCGCGGCCAAGGGCGATCGTGTCGACGCCCCGAAGCTCGACGGCGAGAACCTGGACGGCAAGAAGCTCGACCTCGCGGACTACAAGGGCAAGGTCATCGTCCTGAACGCCTGGGGCTCGTGGTGCGCCCCCTGCCGGCTGGAGTCGAAGTACTTCACCAAGGTGGCCAAGGCCACCGAGGACCAGGGCGTCCAGTTCGTCGGGGTCAACACCCGCGACCTGGAACGGGCCCAGGCCGTCAGCTTCGAGAAGGACTACAAGGTCACCTACCCCAGCTTCTACGACCCGGCCGGGAAGCTCCTGCTGCGCTTCCCCAAGGGAACGTTCAGGCTCCAGTCCATTCCGTCGACCGTCGTCATCGACCGGGACGGGAAGCTGGCCGCCCGCTTCGTGGGCCCGCTCGACGACACCCAGCTCCACAAGATGATCGACCCGCTGATCGCGGAGAAGTGATCAGGTGATCACCCTCGCCGCCGCCACCCAGAACGACACCGTGCTGAGCGGGGCACTGCTGGTGGCCCTGCCCATCGCCCTGCTCGGCGGACTCGTCTCCTTCTTCTCGCCCTGCGTCCTGCCCCTCGTGCCCGGCTACCTCAGCTACGTCACCGGAGTCAGCGGCGCCGACCTGGCCGACGCCCGGCGGGGGCGCATGGTCGCGGGCGCCTCGCTCTTCGTCGCAGGCTTCACCGCCGTGTTCGTCTCCGGCGGTGCGCTCTTCGGCTACTTCGGCGACACGCTCCAGGCGAACAGCGGCCCGCTCACCAAGGTCCTCGGCGTGCTGATGATCCTCATGGGGATCTTCTTCATGGGCCTCATGCCGTGGATGACCCAGCGCGAGTTCCGTATCCACAAGAAGCCGGTGACCGGCCTCGTGGGCGCCCCGCTGCTCGGCGCGCTCTTCGGGATCGGCTGGACCCCCTGCCTCGGGCCGACGCTGAGCTCGGTGAGCATCCTGGCGATGGACCAGGGCACCGCCGGACGCGGGGCGATACTGACCGTCGCCTACTGCCTCGGCCTCGGCATCCCCTTCGTGCTCGCTGCCGTCGCCTTCCGCAAGGCGCTCGGCGCGTTCGGCTGGGTCAAGCGCCACTACGCATGGGTGATGCGCATCGGCGGCGGCATGATGATCGTGACCGGGCTGCTCCTGCTGACCGGCGCGTGGGGCAGCATGATGCAGGAACTACAGGGCTGGTCCGCCGGCTTCACGGTGGGGATCTGAGTACCGATGAGCAACACCAAGTCCAACCCGTCCCAGGAGCGCGAGCGCCCCGACGAGCGGGAGGTACGCGCCGAGCAGGACCGGGAGACCGCCCAGGAGCTCGGCGCCGCCGGCTCCCAGCTCTCCACCGCCCCGCGCGAGGAGGCGCTGGCGAACCTTCCCGCCATGGGCGTCATCGGCTGGGCGCGCTGGTTCTGGCGCCAGCTCACCTCCATGCGGGTCGCGCTGATCCTGCTCTTCCTGCTGTCGCTCGGCGCCATCCCCGGCTCGCTGATCCCGCAGAACAGCGTCGACGAGCTCAAGGTGCAGACCTTCAAGGGGCTGCACACCACCGTCTCGCCGGTCTACGAGAAGCTCCAGTTCTTCGACGTCTACAGCTCGGTGTGGTTCTCCGCGATCTACATCCTGCTGTTCATCTCCCTCATCGGCTGCATCGTGCCGCGCACCGGCACGTTCATCGGCCAGCTGCGCAGCCGTCCGCCGCTTGCCCCCAAGCGCCTGACCCGGCTGCCCGCGTACACCACCTGGCGCACCGAGGCGGAGCCGGAGCAGGTACACGAGGCCGCGCTCAGGATGATGCGCAGGCGCCGCTACCGGGCCCACGTCGGCGGGGACGCGGTCGCCGCCGAGAAGGGCTATCTGCGCGAGGCCGGGAACCTGATGTTCCACATCGCGCTGATCGTGATGCTGGTGGCCTTCGCCACGGGTCAGCTCTTCAAGTCGGAGGGCGCCAAGCTGGTCGTCGAGGGTGACGGGTTCTCCAACACGACCACCCAGTACGACAACTTCAAGTCCGGTTCGCTCTTCGACGAGGACTCGCTGGTCCCCTTCAGCTTCAACCTCGACGACTTCGTCGGAACGTACGAGCGCAGCGGTCCGCAGATCGGCACGCCCCGGACGTACGAGGCCCGGATCACGTACTCCGAGGGCGCCTACGGCAAGCCGCGGAAGTCCGTCATCAAGGTCAACGAGCCCCTCGTCGTCGACGGCACGAAGGTCTATCTCAACGCCCACGGCTACGCGCCCGTCGTCTCCGTCAAGGACGGCCGGGGCAAGGAGGTCTACAAGGCCGCCGTGCCGCTGCTGCCCATCGACAACAACGTCACCTCGTCCGGTGCGATCAAGGTCCTCGACGGCTACCGCGACAAGAACGGCAAGAAGGAGCAGCTGGGCTTCCAGGCGTTCTTCGTGCCGACCTTCGCCGGCAACGGCAAGGGCACGATGTTCTCGCAGTTCCCCGCCGCCGACATGCCCGTCCTCGCGATCAACGGCTTCCACGGCTCCATCGGCGTGGACTCCGGCCTGGCACAGAACGTGTACCAGCTGGACACGTCGAAGATGAAGGAGTTCAAGGACTCCAAGGGCGAGCAGCTCAAGCAGCGGCTGCTCGTCGGCGAGACGATGAAGCTGCCCGACGGCGCCGGCTCGATCACCTTCGAGGGCCTCCAGGAGTGGGCGAGCTTCCAGATCTCGGAGCAGCCCGCCAGCGGCTGGGCGCTCACCGGGGCCATCGGTGCGATCGCCGGACTCGCCGGTTCCCTGTTCATCCAGCGGCGCCGGGTCTGGATCCGTGCCGTACGCGGCGCCGACGGCGTCACCGTCGTCGAAATGGCGGGGCTCGGCCGCAGCGAGTCCGCGAAGCTTCCCGAGGAGCTGGCCGATCTCGCGGTCACGCTCAACGCCGTCGCGCCCACCGCGCCCGGCCCAGACACCGACCCCGACTCCGATCCGGACACCGGCACCCCTGTCGCCGCAGCGTCCTCCGCAGAACCTTCCGAAGGGGCTGAGAAGTGAATCTCGCCGCCGCAACCAACGAGAATCTGGCACACACCAGCAATGTGCTGATCTATTCGTCGATGGCCGTCTACACCCTGGCCTTCTTCGCGCACATCGCCGAGTGGGTGTTCGGGTCCCGCAGCAAGGTCGGCCGTACCGCCGCCGAGCTGACCGCCGAGCAGGCCGCCACCGGCACGGTGAAGGTCCAGGTCGCGCAGAAGGGCGGCACCACCGCCGTCCTGGAGCGGCCGAAGATCGTCACGCGTTCCGCGGCCGGGTCGCGCGACGTGCCGGACGGGCCCGGCGCCGCGGGCGGCACCTTCAAGGGTGACCTCTACGGCCGGATCGCGGTCTCCATGACCGTGCTCGCCTTCCTCATCCAGGCGGGCGGGGTCGTCGCCCGCGCCCTGTCCGTGCAGCGCGCCCCCTGGGGCAACATGTACGAGTTCTCCATCACCTTCTCCACGGTGGCGGTCGGCGCGTACCTGGTTCTGCTCGCACTGAAGAAGAACGTCCGCTGGATGGGCCTGATCCTGATCACCGCCATCCTGCTGGACCTCGGCCTCGCGACCACGGTCCTCTACACCTCCAGCGACCAGCTGGTGCCCGCACTGCACTCGTACTGGCTGTGGATCCACGTCTCCACCGCCATCATCTGCGGTGCCGTGTTCTTCATCGGCGGCATCGGCACCCTGATCTACCTCTTCCGCGACAGCTACGAGAGCAAGATCGCCAACGGTGGGAAGCCGGGCACGTTCGCCCACTCGGTGCTCTCCCGGATGCCGTCCGCTTCGAGCCTCGACAAGTTCTCGTACCGGATCAACGCCGCCGTCTTCCCGCTGTGGACGTTCACGATCATCGCGGGCGCGATCTGGGCCGGAGACGCCTGGGGCCGCTACTGGGGCTGGGACCCCAAGGAGGTCTGGTCCTTCATCACCTGGGTCGCGTACGCCTGCTACCTGCACGCCCGCGCCACCGCCGGATGGAAGGGCCGCAAGGCCGCCTACCTGGCGCTGATCGCCTTCGGCTGCTGGATCTTCAACTACTACGGCGTCAACATCTTCGTCACCGGCAAGCACTCCTACGCCGGCGTCTGAACCGCCCGGGCCCTCCGTCCGGACCACGCCGCAGACGCGCGTGCCGGACCCGGCGAGCCCCCTGCGCAACACGGCTGCCCGTCCCCGCTCCGGCGGGGGCGGGCAGCCGTTCCGTATCCCGCGTCAGGGCGTGGACGACGGAGGCAGGCACTGCTCCTTCGGCGGCTTCCCCTCCGGCCAGGCCAGTGCCGAGAACCGCTGATGCGGCGGGTCCGGTGCGAGCTCCACCACCGGGACGGCCTTGTTGTAAGGGTTGCCGTGGTTGTCCAGGCAGATCCAGCCGCTGGCACCCCGCACCCGCAGGGACCCCTTCACCCGTGGCCACTGGCCGCCCACGTCCTCCAGGCCCGGCAGCTCCTTCCCGTCGGTGGTCGCCCGCCGGATCCCCGCCACCGCCAGCGTCATCGCGTCATGGGCGATGATCAACTGCCCGTCGGTCAGGTCCTCGTGCGCGGTCGCCCCGATCGGACCCACCGGCTTCCTGCCCACCTCGGCCAGCAGGTCGGTGAACGCCCGGTAGTCCTCCGCCGAACCGCCCGTCGGCTGCTTCTTCCCCGCCGCCACCGCGGGCCAGGCGTCCGGATGCGCCAGCGAGGCGTAGCGGACCGTCACCTTGCGCCGCAGCGCGTTCCGGTCGAGCTTCCTGTCGTCACCCAGGTACGAGCCCTCGTCACCGGTGAGGACCGTGAAGCGGCGGTTCTGACAGCCGCGTGCGCCCAGCGCGTTGACGAACTGGCGCAGCTGGACGTGGCGCCCGGCGAAGAACACCGTGTCCGCGTCCGTGTCGCAGATGAGATGGGTGATCTGCTCGAACGTGTTGGCCGTGGTCCCCTCGTCGTACGGATCCTTCCGCGAGGTGAACAGCTGCGGCTCGTACTTCGACCCCTTCAGCAGCGTGCTGAACGCCGACTTCAGGGTGTCCGTGTAGTGGTCGCCGCTGCGGGTGTCCTGCACCAGCAGCGCCTTGTCCGCCTTCACCTCACCGAACGAGGCGAGGGCGCGGGCCTCGTCCCGGTTGGTCGGCGACACCCGGGCCAGACCGGGGAACGGGTCGCCGTCGGGGCCGTTGGCGATGTCGTCGGCGGTGATCGTGGAGCCGACGACCGGAATCCCCGCCCCGGTCAGCTCCTTGACCGCCTCCTTGGACTGCGTACGGCTGATCGCGACCCCGGACACCGCGCGCAGCCGGTCCGGAGCCCCCGTCATCGTCAGCAGCCGGTCCACCACCGGGCGCCACTGCAGGCTGTTGTTCCCGGTGTTGGCGAGCACCACCCGGATCTGCGGGACCTGCCCGTTCGCGTGGTGGTTGGCCCGGTACTGCGCGGCGAACGCCCCCTGGAGCTCGTGCAGGACCTTCGTCCGCATCGACGCGTCGGTCGAGGTCAGCGGGAGCAGCAGGGCCACCGTCGCGTACGGGACGTCCTTCTTCAGCGAGCGGTTCTCCCGGCCGATCGCCGCGGCGGCCGACGTCAGCTGCGCCTGCCCGAAGTCGTAGCCGTCCCCGGACACCCCGACGCACTCGTCGCTGCCCTGCGGCCTCTCCACCCCCGTCGCGCAGGAACGGTTCTCGGGTGCGGTGACGCGGTCCACCCCGTACCAGCCGGCCGTGACCAGCAGGGCGGCCACCACCGACGTGGTGACGATCTTCTGCCGGGTGGTCCACCACAGGCGGTACCGCAGCGGGTTACGCATCCGGACCACCGTCCCTGCGGCCGTGCGATCCGGCCCGGCCCGGCCCGGGCGCCCCCGGCGGCATGGACAGTGCCCGCCAGTCCCGCAGGTCACGAGGCCAGTGCGTGGCCGCGTCCCAGAGCACCGCGTGCCCCGTCGCATGCCTGCCGGACAACTGCCGCAGTTCGTGCGCCATCTTGTCGATCACCTCTTCGTCGGGCAGGGCCAGCGGATCGGACAGCAGCCAGACGGCGTGGAGCAGCCGCCGCAACTGCAGCTGGAGTTCGGCATCCCGCTCGCCGAGTCCGGCGAGAGCCGACCGTTCGTCGTCCGACGCGGCCGCCCGCCCCAGCGCGACGGCCCGCCGCGGATCGGGACCGGTGCTGCCCGGCGGACGCGGGAACGGGGCCGAGGCGATGAACCGCAGCGAGTCGAGCCAGCGCGGCACATCGGGCCGGGCGAACTGCACCCGCAGGTGTGTCACACAGTCCTCCGTCGCGCCCAGCACCAGCTCCTGGTGCAGCCGGTGCGGCTCGCTCGGGAACCTGCCCCCGGCGGCGTACGCCGAACGCAGCGTCTCGTGCACCGCACGCCACACCGCGTAGTACGGCGGGTCGTCGTCCTGGAACCGCAGCCGGTGCAGCAGCAGCGCCCGCAGCAGCGGATCGGCGACGAAGTGCTCGGTACCCACCGGCCAGTCCTCCGACCGCAGCGCGTCCCGCACCCGCAGCGCCACATCGCCGTCCAGCGACTCCCCGCGCAGCCGCGTCGTGGCCAGCAGCCGAGCCGAGTCCTCGCCGTGCGCGGCGGCCAGCACGCTCAGCACGTCCGGGCGCTGCCCCGGCAGGAGCCGCACCAGCAGCTCGTCGGCCACCCGTACCGGAGGCCGGTCCTCGCGCAGCTCCACGGTGCTGTCCAGCAACGCCCCCGGCACCAGGGCGCCCGGCTCCGGCGACTCGCCCGCCGCCTGCGCGAGCAGCGCCACCCCGAGCGGCCGGCCGCCCGTCAGCCGGTGCACCCCGCGTGCCAGCCCGGCGGGGGTGCGGCCGTGCGGATCGTGCCGGTCGAGCGCGGAGCGCACATGTCCCGCGTCCAGGGGGGTGAGGGCGACCGCCAGGATGCCGGATGTCACCTCCGTGCCCCGTGTCCAGTGCGAGGCGTGCGCCACCTCGGGCAGCCGCCGGCGCACGGCATGGCTCAGCCCCGCGTGGTCGTGGATGCGGGAGGACGCGAACACCGCGATCTGGTCCCGCGCCCCGCTCGCGCGCTGCCGCAGCACCGGTTCGACCAGCTGCCGGCCCAAGGGGGTGTGCGCGTTGTCGAGGAGCAGCACCGGGCGGCCCCGCCGGGCGCCGCGCGCCATCCCGCGGTAGGCGCGCACCAGGTCGGCGACCAGGGCCAGCACCAGATGGTCCTCGGCGCGGCGGCGCAGATCGCCGCCGCGCTCGAAGTCGACCGCCAACTGCCGCAGTCCGATGCGTCCGTTGCCGCCCGCGTGCGGATACGTTCCGTACCAGTCCGCCGCCCGCCGCTGGAACCGGCTGAACGTCTCCTCCAGCACCGTCTCCACGGTCGCCTCGGCCACCATGCCCGCCATCGGCGCCACCGAGTCGAACGCCCCGGCCGCCAGCTTCGTCAGCACCTTGGTGACCCAGCCCGTCGCGGCGTCGCCCCGGGTGTCGAGCGTGGCCATCACCGGGCCGAGCGACTGAAGATCACGCTGGGCCCGCGACTCGTCCTCCCGGCGCCAGGAGACCGAGGCCACGGCCACCAGCCCCAGACTGAGGCGGGGGAACTGCACCGGACGGGCCGCGTGCACCCGTGCCGTGAGCTGTGTGGCCAGTTCCGGCAGCACCCCGGTCACCGGTGTCCAGCCGGGCCCCGGGTCCGCGGGCGGCAGCACGGTCTCGCAGTCCACCAGGGCGACCGGGGTGATCTCCCGGTACACGTTGCGCAGTTGCTTGAGCACGGCCGTCTTGCCCATGCCGCGGCCGCCCGTCAGCACCGCGACCGGCGGGTCCTCGGCGTGCTCGCAGACGACCCGCCGCGCACCGTGTGGAGTGAGACCGGTCAGTCGCGCCGCAAGTCCGTCGTCACCGAAAACTGCCTCGCGCCCGTACAGATCTCTCTCCACAGCACCCCCAGCGCCGACGCCCGCCGCGATCTGTCACTCCGTCAACACCAGGATATCGGCCGGGTGTTGGAGGGAGGTGAAGAATTTCGAACGATCGGCCCGGGGTGTGATGCCGGGCAGCGGAACTCAGCCGTCGCCGATGTCCTCGTTCCACAGCGCCGGGTGCTCCCGTACGAATCCGCGCATGAGCTCCGCACACGCCGCGTCGTCCAGCAGCACGACCTCCACGCCGTGCCGGGCCAGCCAGTCGTGCCCGCCGCGGAAGGTCTCGGCCTCGCCGATCACCACCCGCGAGATCCCGAACTGCCGTACCAGTCCTGAGCAGTACCAGCACGGGGAAAGTGTCGTCACCATCGTCGTGCCCCGGTACGAGCGCTGCCGCCCGGCAGCCCGGAAGGCGGCCGTCTCCGCGTGCGTCGACGGATCGCCGTCCTGGACCCGGCGGTTGCGGCCGCGGCCGAGCAGCGTGCCGTCCGCCCCGTACAGGGCGGCGCCGATCGGGATGCCGCCCTCGGCGAGCCCGGCGCGGGCCTCGGCGAGGGCGGTCGCCAGCCACTCCGTGTCCCGGCCGGCCGGGCTCATGACGGCATCGGGGTGTCCAGGACCGCCTTGCGGTGGCTGAACGTCTCCAGCGAGTACCGGCCGTGGTAACTCCCCATCCCGCTCTCGCCGACCCCGCCGAACGGCAGGTCCGACACCGTGAGATGGGCCAGCGGCAGCCCGATGCCGACCGCGCCCGACGACGTCTCGCCGATCAGCCGCTCACGTACGGCGTCCGAATCGGTGAACGCGTACAGCGCCAGCGGCTTGTCGCGGTCGTTGATGAACGCGATCGCCTCGTCCAGACCGCCGACCGTCACGATCGGGAGCACCGGGCCGAAGATCTCCTCCCGCATCACGGGCGCGTCCGGCGCCACGTCGGCCAGCACGGTCGGGGCGATGTACTTGCTGTCCCGGTCGTACGTCCCGCCGGTCACCGCTCGACCGGAGCCCAGCAGAGCTGTCAGCCGGTCGAAGTGGCGGTGGTTCACGATCCGCCCGTACTCCGGGTGCGTCGAGGCGTCCGCCCCGAAGAGCCCCTCGACCGCGGCGGCGAGCGCGTCCGCGAGGGCGGCGCCGGTCTCCGGGTCGGTCAGCACGTAGTCGGGGGCCACGCAGGTCTGGCCCGCGTTCAGGAACTTGCCGGCCGCCAGCCGGCCCGCCACCGCCTTCAGGTCCGTGTCGCGGTCCACGAAGACCGGTGACTTGCCGCCCAGTTCGAGCGTCACGGGGGTGAGGTGCTTCGCCGCCGCGGCCATCACGATCCGGCCCACCGTGCCGTTGCCGGTGTAGAAGATGTGGTCGAAGCGCTCGGCGAGCAGTGCGGTGGTCTCGGGGACCGCCCCCTCCACGACGGCGACCGCGTCCGTGTCCAGATACCGCGGCAGCAGCCGCGCGACGGCGGCGGAGGTCGCGGGCGCCAGCTCGCTCGGCTTGACCACCACCGCGTTGCCCCCGGCCAGCGCGCCGACGACCGGGGCGAGCAGCAGCTGCGCCGGGTAGTTCCAGGGTGCGATGACCAGGACGACGCCGAGCGGGTCCTGCACGGTGTGCGCCTTCGCCGCGCCCAGCGAGGCCGGTACGGGAGCGGGCTCGGGCCGCAGCCAGTCGGCCAGGTGCTCCAGCGTGTGGTCGATCTCGCGGATCGTGAAGTCGATCTCGGTGCGGTACGCCTCCTTGCGGCTCTTGCCGAGGTCGGCGTTGAGCGCGTCGGCGAGTTCGTCACCGCGCTCGGTGAGCAGCGCTCGCAGCTGCCGGAGCTGTCCCGTGCGCCAGTCGAGGCTCTTGGTGCGCCCGGTGCGGAAGGTGGCGCGGAGATGGGCGACGGTCTCGGGAACGGAGGGCATGGGGGTACTCCCTGCGGTGAGCGGAATGCGGCTGAACACCGGCGAGGCCGGCATGGAACTTGATATGCTCAAGTAATACAGTTCATGTAACTGCCAAAAATTGAGCATGTCAAATAAATGTCGGCGGACGCCGATCGAAGAATGGCCGACCATGACCACCGCACCGACGCCCCGCGCCGCCACTGCTCCGGACGATCGACCCGTCCCGACCCCGGAGGACCTCCTGGAGCCCCTGGCCCTCGTCGTCCGCGGCCACCACGACGACCTCACCGCCGTCGCCGCCCGTCACGGCCTGTCGACCTCGCAGGCCCGCGCGCTGATCGCGCTCAACGAACCCATGCCCATGAGCGCGCTCGCCGCCCACCTGGTCTGCGACGCGTCCAACGCCACCGGTCTCGTCGGCCGCATGGAGACCCGCGGCCTGGTCCGCCGGACCCCGGCCCCCGACGACCGCCGCTCCAAGGTCGCGAGCCGCACCCCCGAAGGCACGGCCCTCGCCCACACCATCCGCGCCGAGATGCGCGCGGTGCACGGCGCACTCGAAGCACTCACCCCCGAGGAGCGCACAGCACTGCTGCCCCTGCTCAACAAGCTGGGGCAGCAGTTGTACGCGTGACCGGGGTTCGGGTCCGGGTCAGGAAGCGGGCGGGGTCGAACCCTCCGGCCCGCTCTCCCGCCGCTTGAGCTCGTCCTCGCGGCGGCGCAGGTCCGCCTCCCAGTCCTTGAGGACGGCCTCGTCCTTCTCGTTCTCGTCCTTGAGCGACTTCAGGAAGTCGGGATTGTCGTCGGGCGCCACCCACTGCTGACGGTGGTTGCGGTGCCATTCGGACGGCGTACGGCCTCCGGCCGGCACCTCGCGCATCTTGCCCGCTGCCAGCCACACGATCGGGCCGACGATCCAGAACAGCAGGATGATGAAGACCCAGGCGATCTTCGGCAGGTGCTTGGCCTCGTCCTCCGGGGTGTTCAGGCAGTCGATGAACGCGTAGATCGTCAGCGCCAGAGGCAGGAGATAGATCAGGGCCCGGAACATGGTGGAAGGTCCCCCCGAGGAGAGTTGGCGGGGCAATGCCCCGCCCCGGTGACGGGCCCAGGGTAGCGGGTGTCACTTACGCCCTACGGCGAGCAGGCGGGAACTGGCGGCAAGCAGGTCCGGGTACGGGTCGGCCATGCGGGCCGTCGCCGGCGCAGAGGCGAACACGCGCGATCCGGTGAGGGATTCCGGGGCGTGCCGTCCGGTGGCTCTCAGCAGTGCCCAGGTGGGGCCGGGGCCGTGAAGCGTCGACCGGGCCGCCGGATTCCCGGCGTGCAACCGCGGGAGCCGGTGGCTGAGGTGGGGGAGCCCTGTCGGCTGACGGCAGGGAGGATGCCAAACTTGGCCCCATGGCTTACGACGATCTTCGATCCCTCCTCCGGGCTCTGGAGCGCGAGGGCGAGCTCAAGCGCATCAAGGCCGAGGTCGACCCCTACCTGGAGGTCGGTGAGATCGTCGACCGGGTGAACAAGGCCGGCGGACCCGCGCTGCTCTTCGAGAACGTCAAGGGCTCCTCGATGCCCCTGGCCATGAACGTCTTCGGCACCGACAAGCGCCTCCTCAAGGCGCTCGGGCTGAAGTCCTACTCCGACATCAGCGACAAGATCGGCGGACTCCTCAAGCCCGAGCTGCCGCACGGCTTCGTCGGCGTCCGGGAGGCCTTCGGCAAGCTCGGCACGATGGTGCACGTACCGCCGAAGAGGGTGAAGAGCGAGAACGCCCCCGTCCAGGAGATCGTCCTCACCGGCGACGACGTGGACCTGGACCAGCTGCCCGCGCTGTTCACCTGGCCCAAGGACGGCGGCTCCTTCTTCAACCTGGGGCTCACGCACACCAAGCACCCCGAGACCGGCGTCCGGAACCTGGGTCTCTACCGCCTCCAGCGCCACGACCGCCGCACCATCGGGATGCACTGGCAGATCCACAAGGACAGCCGCAACCACTACCAGGTCGCCGCCGCGCGCGGTGAGCGGCTGCCGGTCGCCATCGCCTTCGGGGCCCCGCCCGCGGTGACGTACGCCTCCACCGCGCCGCTGCCCGGGGACATCGACGAGTACCTCTTCGCCGGGTTCATCCAGGGCAAGCGCATCGAGATGGTCGACTGCAAGACCGTCCCGCTCCAGGTCCCGGCCAACGCCGAGGTCGTCATCGAGGGGTGGCTGGAGCCCGGGGAGATGCTTCCCGAGGGGCCGTTCGGCGACCACACCGGTTTCTACACCCCGCAGGAGCCGTTCCCCGCGCTGACCATCGACTGCGTGACCATGCGGAAGCGGCCGCTGCTCCAGTCCATCGTGGTCGGCCGCCCGCCGACCGAGGACGGTCCGCTGGGGCGGGCCACCGAGCGCTTCTTCCTGCCGCTGCTCAAGATCATCGTCCCGGACATCGTGGACTACCACCTGCCCGAGTCCGGCGGTTTCCACAACTGCGCGATCGTCTCGATCGACAAGAAGTACCCGAAGCACGCCCAGAAGGTGATGAGCGCGATCTGGGGCGCGCACATGATGTCGCTGACGAAGCTGATCGTCGTCGTGGACTCCGACTGCGACGTCCACGATCTGCACGAGGTCTCCTGGCGAGCGCTCGGCAACACCGACTACGCGCGTGACCTCACCGTCGCCGAGGGGCCCGTCGACCATCTCGACCACGCCTCCTACCAGCAGTTCTGGGGCGGCAAGGCGGGCATCGACGCGACGAAGAAGTGGCCCGAGGAGGGCTACACCCGGGACGGGGGCTGGCCGGACATGGTCGAGTCCGACCCGGAGACTTCCGATCGGGTGACACGACGCTGGAAGGAATACGGCCTGTGAGCGCCGCCGAAGCGACCCTGGGCTCCGGGCCCGCGCAACCGAGCAGCAAGGTCAAGGCGTTCCTGCGGCTCGTGATGATCGAGCACTCGGTCTTCGCACTGCCCTTCGCGTACATCGCCGCCCTGACCGCGATGTTCCTGGACGACGGGTCGATCCAGTGGGTCACGCTGCTGCTGGTCACCGTCGCGATGGTCGGGCTGCGCACGTTCGCGATGGCGGCGAACCGGATCATCGACCGGGAGATCGACGCCCGTAATCCCCGCACCGCCGGCCGCGAACTGGTGACCGGTGCCGTGTCGGTGAAGTCGGCGTGGACGGGCGCGCTCGTCGCCGTCGTCGTGTTCCTCGGGGCGGCGGCCCTGCTGAATCCGCTCTGTCTGGCGCTGGCGCCGATCGCCGTGATCCCGATGGTCGTCTACCCGTACGGCAAGCGGTTCACGAACTACCCGCACGCGATCCTGGGCATCGCCCAGGCCATGGGGCCGGTCGGTGCCTGGCTGGCGGTGACGGGCAGCTGGTCGTGGGACGCGGTGATCCTGGGTCTCGCCGTCGGCGTCTGGATCGGTGGCTTCGACCTGATCTTCGCCTGCCAGGACGTGCAGGCCGACCGCGCCCACGGCGTGCTGTCCGTCCCGGCGCGCTTCGGCGTCCCGGCGGCGCTGTGGGGCGCGCGGGTCTGCCACGTGGTGACGACGGGCCTGCTGGCCTGGTTCGGTCTGGCCACGGAGGCCGGGCTCTTCTACTGGATCGGCATGGTGATCGTCGCCGTGGCCTTCGTCTACGAGCACCGGGTGGTGCGGCCGCACGATCTCTCAAGGCTGAACCGGGCGTTCTTCCAGGTCAACGGATTCATCGGGATCGCGCTGTTCGCGTGCGCGCTGCTGGACCTGCTGGTGCGGGGTCTGGCCGTGTAGCACCCGCGACGGGCCCGAACTCCTGACGCTCCGGTGGAGCGGGGCGCCGGATAGGCTCGGGGGTGTGGATTCCGGGACTTCAGTGAGTCAGCAGCAGCGAAAGCCTTGGATTGTCGGGGTTTCGGGCGCTTCGGGCACCCCATTCGCCGCTTCCGTGCTGCGCGGCCTGCTAGCCGCGGGGGAGAGCGTCGATCTGGTGGTGAGCCGGGCCTCGCGGCTGACGCTGCTGGACGAGACGGGGATCGCGTTCCGCGACGCGCACTGGCAGGAGGACCTGGCCGGCTGGCTGGCGCGGGGCGCGGACGGGAAGCCGCACACCTTCGACGTGGACGTGTCCGGTGTACGGCACTGGGCGGCCGGCGATCTGGCCGCGGGGCCGTCCTCGGGGTCGTACCCGGCGAAGGGGATGCTGATCGTGCCCGCGTCGACGGCGTGCGTGGCCGGGGTGGCGCTCGGGCTTTCGAAGGACCTGCTGCAGCGGGCCGCGAGCGTGACGCTCAAGGAGCGGCGGAAGCTGGTCGTCGCGGTGCGCGAGACGCCGCTGAACGGCCAGACGCTGAAGCACATGGTGACCCTGGACGAGGCGGGCGCGGTCGTGCTGCCCGCCTCTCCGGCGTTCTACGCGGGGGCGACGCATATCCAGGATCTGGTGGATTTCGTCGCGGGGCGGGTGCTGGACGCGGCAGGAGTGCCGCACCGGCTGTACCGCCGCTGGGAAGGAGAGCTCGGTGGCGGCTCTCGCGGCTGATCCGGGTGGGGTCAGCGCTTCTTGGGGGTCCGCGGGCTGCGGCTCTTGTCGACCCGGTGGGCCGCGGCGGGCTTATGGGCACGCGAGCGGTTGGCCAGGTCCTGCAGCTCGCGCATCCGGGCGTAGGCCATCTCGATCGTGTACACGGTGTATCCACTCCTGAAGATTCGAAAGCATTTTTTGGAAGTTCGGAAAGATTTGCAGGCCCTGAAGCCTGCATGCCTTAGATTCTACACGTAGACTCGCGATACTGCTGAACAATGGAAGGTTTCAGTCACATGGACGCGGTGGACAGGCAGCTCATCCAGGCCCTCAGGGAGAACGGCAGGGCCTCGTACGCCGAGCTGGGACGGCTCGTGGGGCTCTCCGGGCCCAGCGTCACCGACCGCATCAACCGGCTGGAAACCGCCGGTGTCATCACCGGCTACCGCGCCACCGTCGACGCCGCCTCGCTGGGCCTCGGGGTCACGGCACTGATCGGCATCTCGCTCTCGGACGCCGCCGACCACGAGGACGTGGCGCGCCGGCTGAAGGACCTCGCCGAGATCGAGGACGCGTGGTTCATCGCGGGCGACGACTCCTACATGCTCAAGGTCCGGGTCGGTGACGTGGACGGCCTGGAGAAGACCATCCGCCGGCTCAGCGGGACCAAGGGCGTCTCGCGGACGCGCACGACGATCGTGCTCTCCACGAAGTGGGAGAACCGGGTCGGGGACCTTCCCGAAGAGGGCTAGGCGTACGGTGAGCTGAAGTCTGTTACGGAGAGATATGGGAGGCGCCCTAGTGGACGCGGGACTCAAGCGCGAGCTGGAGCAGAAGGTCCGGGACGGTGAGCGGCTGACCCGCGAGGACGGGATCGCGCTCTACGAGTCCGACGACCTGGCCTGGCTCGGCGGTCTGGCCCATGAGGTGCGTACGCGGCTGAACGGCGACGTCGTCCACTTCAACGTCAACCGTCACCTCAACATGACCAACGTGTGCACCGCCTCGTGCGCGTACTGCTCCTTCCAGCGCAAGCCGGGGGAGAAGGACGCGTACACGATGCGCATCGAGGAGGCCGTCCGTCTCGCGAAGGCGATGGAGGGCGAGAGCCTCACCGAGCTGCACATCGTCAACGGGCTGCACCCCACCCTGCCGTGGCGCTACTACCCGCGTTCGCTGAGCGCGCTGAAGGAAGCGCTGCCGGAGGTCTCCCTCAAGGCGTTCACCGCCACCGAGATCCACCACTTCGAGACGATCTCGGGGCTCTCCGCCTCCGAGATCCTCGACGAGCTCATCGAGGCCGGTCTGGAGTCGCTGACCGGTGGCGGTGCGGAGATCTTCGACTGGGAGGTCCGCCAGCACATCGTCGACCACGCCACCCACTGGGAGGACTGGTCGCGCATCCACCGGCTCGCGCACGAGAAGGGTCTCAAGACCCCGGCGACGATGCTGTACGGGCACATCGAGGAGCCCCGTCACCGCGTCGACCACGTGCTGCGGCTGCGTGAGCTGCAGGACGAGACCGGCGGCTTCCAGGTCTTCATCCCGCTGCGCTACCAGCACGACTTCGTGGACATGAAGGACGGCAAGGTCCGCAACAAGCTCCAGGCGCGGACGACGATGGCGACGGGCGCGGAGGCGCTGAAGACCTTCGCGGTCTCCCGGCTGCTGTTCGACAACGTTCCGCACGTCAAGGTCTTCTGGGTGATGCACGGCGTGCAGACCGCCCAGCTGGCGCTCCAGCACGGCGCGGACGACATGGACGGCTCGGTCGTCGAGTACAAGATCACGCACGACGCGGACAACTACGGCACGCCGAACAAGCTCGGCCGTGAGGATCTGCTGGACCTGATCCGCGACGCGGGCTTCCGGCCCGTGGAGCGCAACACCCGGTACGAGATCATCCGCGAGTACCCGGGCCCGGACGCGGAGCGGCGCGAGTCGCCGCAGCCGATGCGGGTCTGACGCGGCGCGCGCCCCGTCGCGCGCAGCACTGTACGAAAGCTCCGGCCGCCGTCCCCGGCCGGAGCTTTCTCGCGTTCCGGACGGTGGTTGAGCCGACGGCACGTAATGGTTAATCTGCGGCTATGGCACTTACGTTTGAGCTGGATCCCAAGTTCGACCGGTCCGTGCGGGACGGCATAGCCACGCTCTGGGCCGACGTGTCCAACGCGGGTGGCGCGGTGGGATTCGTGCCGCCCGTGACGGACCAGGACGTCCGGCCCGAGCTCGTCAAGCACCTGGTCGCGATGGCCGAGGGCCGGACCCGGCTGCTGGTCGGCCACGACGAGGACGGCACCGTCGCCGCCACGGCCTTCCTCGCCCACAACACGCACCGGCTCATGTCGCACTGGCTCTGGATCTACACCGTGATGGTCCACCCCCGCCACCAGGGCCGCGGCTACGGACGCGACCTGATGGCCGCGGCCGCCGACGCCGCCCGCGCCCTCGACGGCATCGAGGCCATCCGGCTCACCTGCCGCGGCGGCACCGGCGCCGACCGTTTCTACGCCGCCTGCGGGTACAAGGAGGTCGGACGGGTGCCGGGGGCGATCCGGGTGGCCGAGGGCGACGACCGCGACGACGTCGTCATGCTGCTTCCGCTCGGCTGAGCGCGGGCAGCGGGGCCCGAAGGGGCGCCCGGCAGGCCCTCCGAACTGATCGATTGCGGGGCATGCTTCACTGGTCGGGCAGGACTGTCGTACGTAGAGAGAGGGCAAGCTGTGTCCGCTGCCAAGCCGAGTGCAACGATCCGGTACACCGCGATGCGTCTCAGCATCTTCGTCGGCTGCCTCGTCGTCGCCGCCATCGCCGTCAACTTCGGGATCATCCCCTCCGGCGCCGGGGGATCCAACATCGTCTGGGTCGTCCTGCTCGCGCTGGTGCTCTCCGCTCCGCTCAGCTACGTACTGCTGCGCAAGCAGCGTGACGAGATGTCCGAGCAGATCGTGTCCTCGGTCGACCGCGCCAAGGCCCGCCTCGAAGCGAACCGCACCCGCGAGGACAGCGTCACCCAGCAGTGATTCGGTGAGGGTGAAGTAAGGACTTTGTAAGCTTCCTCACACCCACGTCTTTTCTTTTCGAAACCCCAGCACCGGAGCAGGCGCTCCTGTACTGGGGTTTTCGCGTTCCCGGGGGCCGGGAGGCGGGTCGTGGCCCACTCCTCGGCCCCTCGCGGGATCAAAGAAGACCTTTGAGGTTCTCAAAGTTCAAGTGTTAACGTGTTCGACATGAAGACAGCTGTGCGCCTCCGACCTGCCACGAGCATTCCGCTCGTGGAGCGCCTGCATGTCGATCTCTGCCGCTGTATGTCCGCGGTCTGTTGCCGCAACGTCTGATACCGGCATCATGCAGCGGCGCCGCCCTGTCCGGCCCTGATCCACCGGACAGACCCTGACGCGGGCGCCGCACCCCCGTCCCCCCCGCACCGTCCCCGTGCGTCCCGATGCGTCACATCTGGAGTGTGTCCGTGTCCGCGAACCCCGCGTCCGCCACCACCGATGAGCCCTCCGGCTCCGGTTTCCGCATACCCAAGGTCCCGTTCTGGGCCCAGATCGTCGCCGGTCTCGTCCTCGGCGTCCTGCTCGGCTGGCTCACCCGCAGCTACGACATCGAGTGGCTCTACACCACGCTCGACAAGGTCGGCCACATCTTCGTCCAGCTGCTGAAGCTGGCCGTCGCGCCCCTCGTCTTCTTCGCGATCCTGGTGTCGATCACCAACCTGCGCAAGGTCAACAACGCCGCCAGGCTGGCCACCCGCACGCTGCTCTGGTTCATGATCACCTCGCTCATCGCGGTCGCCATCGGCCTCGCGATCGGCCTGATCACCAACCCGGGCTCCGGCACCGGCCTCACCCCGAAGGACGGCAAGCTCCCCGAGCACGCGGGCTCCTGGCTCGACTTCCTGACCGGCATCATCCCGGACAACGTGATCACGCCGTTCACCGAGCTGAACGTCCTGCAGATCGTCTTCATGGCCGCCGTCGCCGGTATCGCCGCACTCAAGCTCGGCGAGAAGGCCCAGCCGATCCTCACCCTCAGCGAGTCGATCCTGGAGCTCCTCCAGAAGGCCCTGTGGTGGGTCATCCGCCTCGCCCCCCTCGGCACCGTCGGCCTCATCGGCTACGCCATCGCCGACTACGGCTGGGACCTGATCGGCAAGTACGCGACCTTCACCGCCGACGTGTACATCGGCTGCGCCCTGGTGATGTTCGGCGTCTACCCGCTGCTGCTCGCCACCGTCGCCAAGGTCAGCCCGCTCCAGTTCTTCAAGGGCGCCTGGCCCGCGATCCAGCTGGCCTTCGTCTCCCGCTCGTCGGTCGGCACGATGCCGGTCACCCAGAAGGTCACCGAGCGCCTCGGCGTCCCGAAGGAGTACGCCTCCTTCGCCGTCCCGTTCGGCGCGACGACCAAGATGGACGGCTGCGCCGCGATCTACCCGGCCCTCGCCGCGATCTTCATCGCGCAGATCTTCGACGTGCAGCTGGGTGTCGGTGACTACATCCTCATCGCGTTCGTCTCGGTGATCGGCTCGGCGGCCACCGCCGGCCTCACCGGCGCCACGGTCATGCTGACCCTGACGCTGTCGACGCTGGGCCTCCCGCTGGAGGGTGTCGGCCTGCTGATGGCGATCGACCCGATCCTGGACATGATGCGGACGGCGACGAACGTGGCCGGCCAGGCGCTCGTCCCGGTGATCGTCTCGGCCCGCGAGAAGATCCTCGACCACGACGCGTACAACTCGGCCTCGGCCTCCCCGGTCGACGACTTCGAGGTGCAGGACGTCGAGCCGGAGCGGGTGGCGGTCGCCGCCTGACCCCGCACGCACGACGACAGGAGCGCCCCCGGTCCGCAGCGACCGGGGGCGCTCCTGTGCGTCGTGGTCATGCGGCCGCTCCCCGCGGAGGCGACCACTTCCGGCCGTTCGGGCCGTACGACGACGGCTCCGTACGACGGCCGGGGGACCCGCGCCGTAGTCTTACCGAGGAGTAGCGCAGCGGGGGCGGGAGGAAGTCGACGTGGGTGCTGTGAAGAGCAAACGGATGCCGCGCGCCGTGCGTGAGCAGCAGATGATGGATGCCGCGGTGCAGATCTTCGGGCAGCGCGGGTTCCGGGCGGCCTCGATGGACGAGATCGCCGAGCTGGCCGGGGTGTCCAAGCCGTTGGTCTATCTCTACCTGAACTCCAAGGACGAACTCTTCTCCGCCTGCATCAGGCGTGAGGCGAATGCGCTGGTCGAAGCCGTGCAGGCGGGTGTGGAGCCGGGGCTGCCGGCGGACCGGCAACTCTGGGAGGGGCTCCGGGCGTTCTTCACGCACACCGCGGAGAACCCGGACGGCTGGGCGGTGTTGTACCGGCAGGCGCGGACGCACGGGGAGCCGTTCGCCACCGAGGTGAACGTGATGCGCGAGGAGATCGTTGCGTTCGTGACGGGTCTCATCGGGGCCGCGGCGCGCGAGGCGCACCGTGATCCGGCGCTTCCCGACCGCGATGTGACGGGGCTCGCGCAGGCGTTGGTGGGCGCCGCGGAGGCGCTCGCCGGCTGGGCGAACGAGACTCCGGGCGTCTCGGCCAAGGAGGCCGCGGCCACCCTGATGAACTTCTCCTGGGCCGGTCTGGAGAACCTTATGAACGGCCGTCCCTGGCAGGCCCCGGGCCGGGCGTAGTACCGGCCTCCGGGCCCGCCGTCCCCGTCAGATGGACGCGGCCGCCGTCGCCGCGCAGCTGGAAGGCGGCGCCGTCCGCTGCGTAGGTGACGGTGCCGGGCAGCAGGACGGGGGCCCGGAAGTCGGCCCGTACCGAGCGGATCAGATGGGGCTCAGGGGTCTCGGCGAGGCAGCGGGCCACGGTCCACATGCCGTGGGCGATGGCGCGGGGGAAGCCGAACAGCCGGGCGGTCACCGGGTGGAGATGGATGGGGTTGCGGTCGCCGGACGCGGCGCCGTAGCGCCGGCCGAGGTCGGCGGGCAGCTGCCACTCGGCGACGGCGGGGAGTGCCGGTTCGGGAGCGGTGGGAGCCGGGGTCGTGGTCGTACCCGTACCCGTACCCGTACGTGTCGCGTGGCGTGACAGATAGCCGCTGCGGGACTCCCACACCAGCTCGCCCGCCAGCCGCGCCTCGGTCACCACGGTGACCTCGGTGCCCCGGCGGTGCGGCGTCAGCTCCTTCGCGTACACCGTGAGTTCAAGGTGGTCGCCGGGGCGGAGCGTTCGGTGGGCGTTGATCTCGATCCAGGTGTGGACGAGTCCGGTGACCGGCAGGGGGAAGCGCCGCCGGGTCATCAGCCGCATGGCGAGCGGGAAGGCCAGGACGTGCGGGTACGTCACCGGCAGGGTGTCCGGCCCGGTGAAGCCGCAGATCGCGCGGTACGCGGCCAGGGGTCCGGGGGCGACGGCCGCGGCGGGGAGGCGGGCCCGGCCGGCCGGCAGCGCGGCGCCCGGCCTGCCCGCCCGTTTGAACGGGGAGGTGGCGGCGCCGCGGACCAGGGAGAGGGTCAGGCTGGGCATCCGGTTCACGCTCCCAGCAGGCTCTGGCCGCAGACCCGGACGATCTGGCCGTTGACGGCGCTCGACGCGGGCTGGGCGAACCAGGCGGTCGTCTCGGCCACGTCGACCGGGAGGCCGCCCTGTGAGAGGGAGTTCATCCGGCGCCCGGCCTCCCGGATGAAGAGCGGGACGGCCGCGGTCATCTTCGTCTCGATGAAGCCGGGGGCCACCGCGTTGACCGTGACGCCGTGGTCGGCGGCGGCGCGCGGGGCGAGGGAGCGGACGAGGCCGATGATGCCGGCCTTGCTGGCCGCGTAGTTCGTCTGGCCGTTGTTGCCCGCGATGCCGGCGATGGAGGCGGTGGCGACGATCCGGCCGCCGCGGTTGACCGTGCCGGCCTTCAGCAGGGCGTCGGTGGTGCGCAGGACGCTGTCGAGGTTGACGTCGATGACCGAGGCCCAGCGGTCGGCGGCCATGTTGGCGAGCCGCCGGTCGCGGGTGATGCCGGCGTTGTGGACGAGGATGTCGAGGCCGTCCGGGGCCGCGGCGGCGATCCGCTCGGCCGCGTCTTCGGCGGTGATGTCCAGCGGCAGGGCGGTGGCGCCGAGCCGGTCCGCGGTGCGCACCAGGTCCTCCTGGGCCTGCGGGATGTCCAGGCAGATGACGTGGGCGCCGTCCCGGGCGAGGACCGAGGCGACCGAGGCGCCGATGCCGCGGGCGGCGCCGGTGACCAGTGCCGTGCGGCCGGCGAGCGGGGCGGCCCAGTCGGCGACGGGGTCGGGGGTGGCGTCGCTCACCTCGATGACCTGGCCGCTGATGTACGCGGACCGGGGGGAGAGCAGGAAGCGCAGGGTGGATTCGGCGCCGGTGACCGAGCCGGGTGCGATGCGCAGCAACTGCACGGTGGCGCCCCTGCCGATCTCCTTGCCGAGTGAGCGCACGAACCCTTCGAGGGCCTGCTGGGCGGCGGCCTGGTGGTGGTCGTCCGGGGACGGGTGTGTCCCGAGGACGACGATGCGGCCGCCCGGTGCGAGCGAGCGGACGACGGGGTGCAGTGCGGCGTGCACGGTTCCGAGTCCGGCGGCGGTGTCGACGGCCGTCGCATCCAGGACGATTCCGGCGGGCCGGTCGGCGCGTGCCACGACTTCCTGGCCGCAGGCGGTGAGGACGGTGCCGAGCTCGTCCGTGACGGTGGAGTTCCCTGCGGCGAGGTGGAGGACCGGGCCGGTGAGGGTCTGGGTCTCCAGGGTCCAGCGGCGCAGCTGTGCGGGCTGGGGCAGGCCGAGCTTCCGGGTCAGAAATCGGCCGGTTGCTGTGCCGGTGAGGTGCAGATAGCGGTCGGCCATTGTCCAGACTCCCTGCTCGGTCGTAGATTTACTCTGGAGTAAGGTTACTCAAGAGTCAGGAGTTGGTCGAGATGAGTTGGTCGAGTTGATCCCCCTCGCACTCCCGCAGCCCCGCAGGGTCGCGGTCATCGGCGGCAGCCGTATCCCCTTCGCGCGCTCCGACGGGCCGTACGCGCAGGCTTCCAACCAGCAGATGCTCACTGCCGCGCTGGACGGCCTGGTCGAGCGGTTCGGGCTCCAGGGGCAGCGGGTCGGCGAGTTCGCCGCCGGCGCGGTCCTCAAGCACAGCCGGGACTTCAACCTGGCCCGGGAGACCGTGCTCGGCTCGCGCCTCGACGCGCGCACTCCCGCGTACGACATCCAGCAGGCCTGCGGCACCGGCCTCCAGGCCGTGATCGCCGCCGCGAACAAGATCATGCTCGGGGCGGTCGACTCCGCGATCGCGGGCGGCGCGGACACCACGAGCGACGCGCCGCTCGGTGTCAACGACGAACTGCGCCGGCTGCTGCTTGCCGCCCGGCGCGCGAAGTCGACGGGCGGCAGGGTCAGGGCCCTTGCGGGCATACGTCCCCGGCACCTCGTCCCGGACATCCCGCGCAACGCCGAACCGCGCACCGGTCTCTCGATGGGCGACCACGCGGCCGTCACCGCGCGGCAGTGGGACATCGGCCGCGCGGAGCAGGACCTCCTCGCCGCCACCAGCCACCAGCGGCTCGCCGCCGCGTACGACCGGGGCTTCCTGGACGACCTCGTCGTCCCGTACCTAGGTCTGGACCGTGACCAGAACCTGCGTCCCGGCTCCACCGTGGAGAAACTCGCCACGCTGAAGCCGGTGTTCGGCGCGGACCACCCGGACGCGACGATGACCGCGGGCAACTCCACCCCGCTCACGGACGGCGCCGCGACGGTGCTGCTGGCGAGCGAGGAGTGGGCGGAGCGGCACGGCCTGGAACCGCTGGCTTACCTCTCCCTGTACGAGACCGCCGCGGTCGACTACGTGGGCGGTGAGGACGGTCTGCTGATGGCGCCCGCGTACGCGGTGCCGCGGATGCTGGAGCGGGCCGGGCTGGGCGTCGAGGACTTCGACCTCTTCGAGGTCCACGAGGCCTTCGCCTCCCAGGTGCTCGCCACGCTGGCGGCCTGGGAGAAGCAGGGGCTCGCGCCCGTCGACAGGGAGAAGCTCAACGTGGCGGGGTCCTCCCTCGCGACCGGGCACCCGTTCGCCGCGACGGGCGCACGGATCGTGGCTACCCTCGCCGAGCTCCTCGCGGAACGCGATGCCCCGGGACGCGGGCTGATCTCGATCTGCGCGGCGGGCGGCCAGGGCGTCACGGCGATCCTCGAACGCGTTTGATCCGCACCACAGCTACGCACGGTTCGACGCGGTCCTCAGTGCGAACCGGCCACTGACCGGACCGGGCGAACCGCCCGACCCCGATGTTGAGGAGCCGCACGTGTCCACGCGATCAGCCCCTTCCACCGCCGCCCCCGCTGCCCCCGTCCTGGTCGAGCCGACAAAGGTCAGGGCCGCCGACGGCAGCGTCCAGCAGGTCTCCGTACCGGCGTTCGCCCGGCGCGTGCGCCGCGGCTCGCTCGCCGAGATCCCCTTCGACAACGCCCGCGAGGCGCCCGCCGACGCCGTGCTCAGCCGTAAGCAGCCGGACGGCAGCTGGCAGGACGTGACGGCGCAGGAGTTCGCCGCCGAGGTCCTCGCCGTCGCCAAGGGCCTGATCGCGGAGGGTCTGCGGGCCGGTGACCGCATCGCGATCATGGCGCGCACGACCTATGAGTGGACGCTGCTCGACTTCGCCTCCTGGGCCGCCGGCCTGGTCACCGTCCCCATCTACCCGACCTCCTCCGCCTTCCAGGCCCGCTGGATCCTCCAGGACTCGGGTGCGGTCGCCTGTGCCGTCGAGACGGCCGAGCAGGGCCGCGTCATCAGCCAGGAACGCAGACAGCTCGGCGACCTCACCCACCTCTGGCAGTTCGACACGGGCGCGCTGGGCCGGCTGAAGAAGCTCGGCAGGGACGTACCCGACGATGCCGTCGCGGCCCGCCGCGCCACCCTGGAGCCGGAGGCCCCGGCCACCCTCATCTACACCTCCGGCACCACGGGGCGCCCCAAGGGCTGCGTCCTGACCCACGGCAACTTCTTCGCCGAGGTCGACAACGCCATCGAGCTGCTGCACCCGGTCTTCAAGTCCGTCAGCAAGTACCCGGCGTCCACCCTGCTGTTCCTGCCGCTGTCGCACGTCTTCGGCCGAATGGTCGCGATCGGCTGTCTGCGCGCCCGGGTCCGCCTCGGCCACGCCCCGTCGATCCGGACCGAGGACCTGCTCGCCGACCTGGCCGGCTTCAAACCGTCGTTCCTGCTGGCGATCCCGTACGTCCTGGAGAAGGTCTACAACACCGGCCGGGCCACCGCCGAGAAGATGGGCCGCGCCTCGTCCTTCGACCGGGCGGCGCGGATCGCCCAGCGCTACGGGCAGGCCGTCGAGGCGGCCGAGCACGGCACGGGCCCCGGCCCGGGGCTGGGGCTGCGGGCGGCCCGCGCGCTGTACGACCCGCTGGTCTACCGCCGTATCCGGGCCGCGCTCGGCGGCCAGGTCCGCTACGCGATCTGCGGCGGCTCCCCGCTGGGCCGCCGGCTCGCCGCCTTCTACGCGGGCGCCGGCATCGAGATCTTCGAGGGCTACGGCCTCACGGAGACCACCGCGGCCGCCACCGTCACCCCGCCCCTCAGGCCGCGCCTGGGCACGGTCGGCTGGCCGATGCCGGGTACCGCCGTACGCATCGCCGAGGACGGTGAGGTGCTGCTCAGCGGCGGGCAGGTGTTCCAGGGCTACTGGGACGCCGAGCGCGGCGAGGCCGTCCCCGCGCTGGACGGCGGCTGGTTCGCCACCGGCGACCTGGGCGCGCTCGACGAGGACGGCTACCTCACGATCACCGGGCGCAAGAAGGACATCATCATCACCTCGGGCGGCAAGAACGTCACCCCCGCCCCGCTGGAGGACTGGCTGCGCGCGCACCCGCTGGTCAGCCAGTGCATGGTGGTCGGCGACAACCGCTCCTTCATCACCGCGCTGATCACCCTGGAGCCGGACGGGCTGTCCCACTGGCGGCAGATGAAGAAGAAGCAGGACGTCCCGATCCGTGAACTCATCCACGACGAGGAGCTGCGCTCGGCGCTCCAGCGCGCGGTGGACGAGGCCAACCGGCTCGTCTCCCGGGCCGAGTCGATACGCAAGTTCACCGTCCTGCCCGTGGACTTCACCGAGGAGCGCGGCCACCTGACCCCGTCCCTGAAGCTGAAGCGGGACGCGATCGCGCGGGACTTCGAGGCGGAGATCGAGGAGCTGTACCGCAAGTAGGGGCCGCCCGCGGCCCTCCTTCCCCACCACCCCTTGCCTGATGATGCGTCAGGTACGACGATGACTGCGCTCGCGATATGACGAGCCGTCAGATTCGTGTCAGGGCATCCGCCCAGTGCCGGATGTCCTCAGGGGAAGGAGGCCGTTCGGTGCCGATACTGCCCGCCGGACCGCTGTCGTACGGGATGCAGCTCCCGATCCAGTCGCAGAGCGCCATGTACGCAGAGCCGTGGGAGGCCGGGGCCACCCCGGCCGACCTCGCCGAGATCGCCCGCACCGCCGACCGCACCGGGTTCACCTACCTGGCGAGCTGCGACCACGTCGCCATTCCCCGCAGGCTCGCGGGCGCGATGAGCACCGCCTGGTACGACCCGGTGGCCACGCTCTCCTTCCTCGCGGGGATCACCGAGCGCGTGCTGCTGATGAGCCATGTCGCCGTCGTCGGGCTGCGGCACCCACTGGTCACGGCCAAGCAGTACGCCACCCTCGACCACCTCAGTGGCGGCCGGCTGATCCTCGGGGTCGGGGCCGGTCATGTGCGCGAGGAGTTCGAGGCGCTCGGGGCGGACTTCGACGGGCGGGGCGCCGTGCTCGACGAGAGCATCGACGCGCTCAAGGCCGCGCTCGGGCCCGAGGAGTACCCGGAGTTCGCGGGGGAGCGGTTCGCCTTCAGCGGGCTCGGGCAGCTGCCCCGGCCGGCCCAGGAGCGGGTGCCGGTCTGGGTGGGCGGCTCCTCGCCCGCGGCGGTGCGCCGGGCCGCCGTGCGCGGTGACGGATGGCTGCCGCAGGGGGATCCGCGGGAGAAGCTGCCCGCGCAGATCGGCCGCCTGCACGCGCTGCGCGAGGCGGCGGGGGTGGACGGGCCGATCGTCGTCGGAGCCATCACCGAGCCGCTGTACGTGGGGGAGCCCGACTGGTCCGTGGGGCGCCGCACGCTCAGCGGGAAGCCGGAGGCCCTCGCGGAGTCGCTGCGGGAGTACGGCGCGATGGGCGTTCACCAGATACAGGTGCGCTTCCGCAGTCGCAGCAGAAGTGAACTGACCGATCAGATGGCGGCGTTCGCCGCCGATGTCGCACCGCACCTCGGAAACCTCGACAACCTCGACAGGTAGGAGTCAGGCCATGGGCAAGCTGGACGGACGGGTTGTACTGATCAGCGGCGCGGCGCGCGGACAGGGTGAGCAGGAGGCGCGGCTCTTCGCCGCCGAGGGCGCGCGGGTGGTGATCGCCGATGTGCTCGACGAGCAGGGTGAGGCGCTCGCGAAGGAGCTGGGGGAGGGCGCCGCGCTCTTCGTGCACCTGGATGTGAGCCGGGAGGAGGACTGGCAGGCCGCCGTCGCCGCGGCGAAGGGTGCCTTCGGGAAGATCGACGGGCTGGTCAACAATGCGGGCATCCTGCGCTTCAACGAGCTGGTGAGCACGCCGCTGGAGGAGTTCCAGCAGGTGGTGCAGGTCAACCAGGTGGGGGCCTTCCTGGGCATCAGGAACGTCGCGCCCGAGATCGAGGCGGCGGGCGGCGGGACCATCGTCAACACCTCCTCGTACACCGGGCTCACCGGCATGGCGTTCGTCGGCGCGTATGCCGCGACCAAGCACGCCGTGCTGGGGCTGACCAAGGTGGCGGCGGTGGAGCTGGCCGCGAAGGGCATCCGGGTCAACGCCATGTGCCCGGGGGCGGTGGACACCCCGATGACCAATCCGGCGGCGCTGGACCCGGACGCGGACCCGGAGGAGACGGCGGAGGCCGTCGGCGCCCTGTACAAGAAGCTCGTGCCGCTCGGGCGGATCGGCCGGCCCGAGGAGGTGGCGGCGCTCGCGCTCTTCCTGACCTCGGACGACTCCTCGTACATCACCGGTCAGCCGTTCGTCATCGACGGCGGATGGCTGGCGGGCGTCAGCCTCTTCTGACCGTGCCGCCCACCCCGACCGGTCTGACGAAGCGTCAGGTATTGACGGGTCGGGGTGTCGGTGGAACAGTCGGACACATCAGAATCTGACGGTGTGTCAGAAACGATTGAGGACGGTGAACCCCCTTGGAATTCGGGCTCTTTGTACAGGGGTACGTGCCCGCCGCGCGGGCCAAGGCCGACCCCGGGGCAGAGCACAAGGCGCTGATCGAGGAGACCGAGTACGTCATCCAGGCGGACAAGTCCGGCTTCAAGTACGCCTGGGCCTCCGAGCACCACTTCCTGGAGGAGTACTCGCATCTCTCGGCCAACGACGTGTACCTGGGCTATCTCGCACACGCCACGGACCGCATCCACCTCGGATCCGGCATCTTCAACCCGCTCGCCCCGGTCAACCACCCGGTGAAGGTGGCCGAGAAGGTCGCCATGATGGACCACCTCTCGGAGGGGCGCTTCGAGTTCGGCTCCGGCCGCGGGGCGGGCACCCACGAGATCCTCGGGTTCATGCCGGGCATCACCGACATGAACCACACCAAGGAGATCTGGGAAGAGACCATCGCCGAGTTCCCCAAGATGTGGCTCCAGGACGAGTACGTCGGCTTCCAGGGCAAGCACTGGTCGCTGCCGCCGCGCAAGATCCTGCCCAAGCCGTACGGGAAGTCGCACCCGGCGATGTGGTACGCGGCCGGCTCGCCGCCCTCGTACGCCATGGCAGGGAAGAAGGGGCTCGGCGTGCTGGGCTTCAGCGTGCAGAAGGTCTCCGACATGGAGTGGGTCGTCGAGTCCTACAAGAACGCCGTCAAGGACGCCGAGCCGGTCGGTGACTTCGTCAACGACAACGTGATGGTGACCTCGACGGCGATCTGCGCCGAGACCCACAAGAAGGCCGTCGAGATCGCGGTGGGCGGCGGGCTGAACTACCTCCAGTCGCTGCTGTTCCGCTACCACGACACGTTCCCCCGGCCGGAGGGGATCCCGGAGTGGCCGGAGCTGCTGCCGGAGTACTCGGAGGAGATCATCGAGCTGCTGATCGCCGAGGAGCTGATGATCTGCGGCGACCCGGACGAGGTGCTGGGACAGTGCCGGCGGTGGGAGCAGGCCGGGGCGGACCAGCTGAGCTTCGGGCTGCCGATCGGGCTCAGCCCCGAGGACACGCTGAACTCGATCAAGCTGATCGGTGAGCACGTGATCCCGAAGATCGACACGGACCCGGTGCACCGGACGACGCGGTTCCGCGACGCGGCGTAGCCGGGTCCCCGGACGCGGGTCCCGGGGGCGCTGCCCCCGTACCCGCGCTCCTCAACCGCCGGAGGGGTTCGACAGTGCCCGGCGGGCTTGATTCTCCACCCCCACACGGGCGGCGTCTTCCCGGACCGCCGCTCCGCGAGCCGGGGTGCGTACCGCGGCCGTACGCACCCCGGCGCAACAGACCACCAAGAAGAAAGGGACCCCGTCATGCTCGACCACCTCATCCGCGGAGCGACCGTCGTGGACGGCACCGGCGGGCCCTCCTACCCGGCGGACATCGGTATCCGGGCCGGCCGGATCGCCGTCATCGCGGAGCCCGGCACCGTCGCCGAGGAGGCGGTGACCTCCGAGGACGCCACCGGCCTCGTCCTCGCGCCCGGCTTCGTCGACCCGCACACCCACTACGACGCCCAGCTCTTCTGGGACCCGTACGCCACCCCGTCGATGAACCACGGTGTCACCACCGTCGCCGGCGGCAACTGCGGGTTCACCCTCGCCCCGCTCCACCCGGACCGCCCCGAGGACGCCGACTACACCCGGCGCATGATGTCGAGGGTCGAGGGCATGGCCCTCAAGGCCCTGGAGGAGGGCGTCGACTGGAGCTGGTCCAGCTTCCGCGAGTACCTCGACGCACTCGACGGGCGGATCGCCGTGAACGCCGGCTTCATGGTCGGCCACTGCGCCCTGCGACGCCACGTGATGGGCGCCGACGCGGTGGGCGGCCAGCCCACCCCCGCTCAACTCGACGCCATGCTCGCCCTCTTCCACGACGCGATGGACGCCGGGGCGTGGGGCCTGTCCACCACCCAGTCCTCCACGCACTCCGACGGCGACGGGCAGCCGGTCGCCTCCCGGCACGCGCTCCCCGAGGAGCTCCTCGCACTGTCCCGTGCCGTCGGTGAGCACGAGGGCACACAGATCGAGGCGATCGTGGCCGGCTGTCTCGACCAGTTCTCGGACGACGAGATCGAGTTGTTCGTCGACATGACGGCCGCCGCCGGACGCCCGCTCAACTGGAACGTCCTGACCATCGACGCCGCCGTCCCCGAACGCGTACCGCGCCAGCTGATAGCCAGCGAGCGCGCCCGTCGCGCGGGTGGCCGCGTCGTCGCGCTGACGATGCCGATCCTCACCCCGATGAACATGTCGCTCGGCACGTTCTGCGCCCTCAACCTGATCCCGGGCTGGGGCGACATCCTGGCCCTGCCCGTACCGGAGCGCATCGAGCGGCTCCGTGACGCGGACACCCGGGCCGAGATGCTGCGCCGCGCCGACAGCAAGGAGGCGGGCGTCTTCCGCCGCCTCGCGAACTTCGGCCGGTACGTCATCGGGGACACGTACAGCGAGGCGAACGAGGGTCTCAGCGGGCGCGTCGTCAGGGACATCGCGGCCGAGCGCGGCCAGGACGCCTTCCACTGCCTGGTCGAGATCTGCGCGGCCGACGATCTGCGTACGGTCCTGTGGCCGATGCCGACCGACAACGACCCCGACTCCTGGGCGTTGCGGCAGCGCACCTGGGAGCACGAGGACGTCCTGCTCGGCGGTTCCGACGCGGGCGCCCATCTGGACCGGATGTGCGGCGCCCCGTACACGACCCGCTTCATCGGCGACTGTCTGCGCGGCCGCAAGCTCGTCCCGCTGGAAAAGGCCGTCAAGATGCTGACCGACGACCCGGCCCGGCTCTTCGGCCTGCGCGACCGAGGACGCGTCGAGGAGGGCTTCCACGCCGACCTCGTGCTCTTCGACCCCGAACGCATCGACGCGGGCCCCGCCACCCTCGTCCGCGACCTGCCGGGCGACAGCCCCCGGCTCGACTCCAAGGCCCTCGGCATCGTCTCGGTCCGCGTCAACGGGGTGGAGACCCTGCGCGACGACAAGGTGACCGGCGCGGTCCCCGGTACGGTGCTCCGCTCCGGCCGCGACACCCGGACGGTGAGCACACTATGACCACGGCACCCCAGCGGCTCTTCATCAACGGCGAGTGGACCGAACCCGCCGACGGCCACTACGAGGTGGTCGACCCGGCCACCGAGGAGATCGTCGGCCTCGCCCCCGAGGCGAGCCGCGCGCAGGTGTACGAGGCGGCGGCCGCGGCCCGCGACGCCTTCGGCCCATGGTCCCGAACCCGCCCCGAGGAACGCGCCGCGATCCTCGACCGCGCCGCCGACCTGATGCAGCGCGACTTCCTCGCCAACGCCGCGCTCGCGCAGGCGGAGAGCGGCGCCACCACCGGTACGGCCCGGGGCATGCAGGTCGCCGTGGGCGCGGCCCGCTTCCGGCGGTACGCGAAGGGTGCGCTGGAACCGGTCGAGGAGGCCATCGCCCCGCAGATCAACGAGGCGGGCCCGATGGGCCGGGCCGGGATCTTCGGGGCGCTCGCCGTCCGTCAGCCGGTCGGCGTCGTCACCTGCATCACCTCGTACAACAACCCCTGGGCCAACCCGGCCGGCAAGATCGCGCCCGCGCTCGCGATGGGCAACACGGTCGTCGTGAAACCGGCCCCGCAGGACCCGCTCTCCGTCTATCGGATGGCCGAGGCCCTCGCGGAGGCGGGCGTACCGCCCGGGGTCGTCAACGTCGTCAGCGGTTCGGGCCCGGTCGTGGGTGAGGCCGCCGTCGACTCGCCCGACGTCGACATGGTCAGCTTCACCGGCTCCACATCGGTCGGGCAGCGCATCGCCGAGGTCTGCGGCAGGAGCATGAAACGGCAGCTGATGGAGCTGGGCGGGAAGGGTGCGGCCGTCGTTCTCGACGACGCGGACCTCGACTCGGCGGTCGCGGGCATCGGGACGACGTTCTCCTTCTACAGCGGACAGATCTGTACGGCTCCGACCCGCGTCCTGGTCCAACGGGCCGTGCACGACGCGCTGATCGGGAAGCTCGCCGCGTACGCCGGGTATCTGACGGTCGGCGATCCGACGGTGAAGGGCACGGTCGTCGGCCCGGTCATCTCCGCCGCGCACCGCGACCGCATCGAGTCGTACGTGGAGCTGGGCCGCAAGGAAGGGGCCCGGGTCGTCACGGGCGGCGAGCGCCCGGACCCGACCGGCCGGGGCTTCTACGTCGCCCCGACGCTGCTCGCCGACTGCACCAACGACATGCGCGTGGTGCGGGAGGAGATCTTCGGCCCGGTCGTGGTCGTCGTCCCCTTCGACGACGAGGAGGAGGGCATCGCGCTGGCCAACGACAGCGACTACGGACTGATCGACTACGTCTGGTCCGGCGACGTGGCCCGCGCCTTCCGTGTCGCCCGGCGGCTGCGCGCGGGCGGGGTCGGGGTTAACACCATCGGCCGCAACATGGAGGCACCGTTCGGCGGGTTCAAGCGGAGCGGTGTCGGGCGGGATGTCGGCTCGTACGCGCTGCACGCGTACAGCGAACTCCAGGCGATCGTCTGGCCGGGCTGAGCCGGGGCCGTACGCAGTCGGCTGAGCGCCGCACCGCACCGCGAGGTCACTGCGACCCAGCTGTCTCGCTATCAAGTATCTTGACATCAAGAGAAGCTCGGGCAGGCTTCTCCCGGCCTGTTGATCTCTTGATGTCGAGATAACCGGAGGCGGGCGGTGCGCGGCACGGCGGGGAGCGGGAGCTCGGGGAAGCGGAAGTCCCAGGGTGGGGGCGGGCAGGGGCTGTTGGTCCAGCTGTGCAATCCGCCGGGCGGCCGGGACGCCCGGATCATGCTGCTCGCCCCTGGCCGTGGACCGCACCGGTTCCGGCCTGTGGGCCGCCTCCTCGGTCCTCTGCCTCACCTTCGTCACGCATCTGAGCCCTCAGCGGATCGGCGTGCTGCTGGGGGCGGCCGGGGTGGCGGGCATCGCCGGTTCACCCCAGGCCGGACGCCTCGCCGGCCGCTTCCCGGTGCGCCCGCTGCTGATCGGCTGCCACCTGCTCCGGCTGGTGACGCTCGTCCTGCTGCTGATGTGCACCGGCTTCGAGGCGCTGCTGCCCGTCATCGCGATCACCTACCTGGCGGGCCGGGCGGCGAAGGCGCTGGAGATGCTCTTCGCCACCCGTGCGGCGGGCCGGCTGGTGCTCGGGACGGCGGTCGCCGGGCTGGCGGCCGTACAGCAACGCTCCTGCGCCCAGCGGTTGCACACCACCGCGCCGACGGCCCCGGCGGTGTTCTCGTGGTTCCCGGCAACGTGCGTGAGGGGCGGCGGCAGCGCCAGGCCCAGGTGCGGGGCGACCCGTCGGCTTCGCCTACGCCTACGCCTACGGGTCACGGGGCCCGGGCGCGGGCTGCCGTCGAACCTCCGGGCCGCCCACCGGCGGGAGGGCCGACGGCGGGCGGCCCGGTCGGGCGTGATCAGGGAGCGAGCACGACCGTCTTGCCGAGCAGCCGTCCGGCGCCGGCGTCCTCATGCACGGCGGCCAGCTCGGCCACCGGACGGCGGGCGGCGACGTGGATCCGGAGCTTGCCCGCATCCACCTTGGTGACCAGCCGGCTCAACTGGGCGCCGTCGCTGCGAACCCACAGGCTCGCACTGCGCACCCCCCGGGCGGGGTCCTCGGGAACCGGCCCGGCGGTGCTGGCCGCGACCCCGCCGTCGGCGACGTAGCCCGTCAGCTGCGCGAGCTCCTCCGGGGAAACGCGCACATGGTTCACCACGGCCTGGAACGGACCGCCCACGGCGGCAGGGCCCGCGGCGAGGTCGAGGGGCTCGACGACCCGGTCGACGCCGTAGCCCCGAAGGCGGTCGGCGTGCTGCGGCGCGTCCACCGCGGTCACGTGCGCTCCCGCGTCGACGGCGAGCTGCACCACGAGGCTGCCCACCGCGCCCCCCGCCCCGTTGATCAGGACGGTCTGACCGGGCTTGAGCTCGGCGAGCTCGAACGTCGTCTGCCAGGCCGCCAGGCCGGTCAGCGGCAGCGCCGCGGCATCGGCCAGCTCGATCGTCCGGGGCGCCGGGGCCAGGGACTCGGCCGGGGCGATCACGTACTCGGCGGCGCCGCCTGCGGAGTCGAGGGGAAGCATCGCGACGACCCGGTCGCCGACCTCCGGGCCGGTCACGCCGGCGCCGAGTTCAGCGACGGTGCCCGCCAGGTCGATGCCCGGCACGTACGGGAGGGTGATCGGGAGCATCTCGGCCATCACACCGGCGCGGATGTGGTCGTCGACCGGGTTGAACGACGTGGCCGCCACCCGCACCAGCACCTGCCCGGCGCCGGGGACCGGACGCTCGATGTCCTCGTAGCGCAGGACCTTGCTGCTGCCGAACTCGTGGAAACGTACTGCCTTCATGGCACTTCCTCCGGGGTGTACTGATGCCGTCGCCAAGGGGCAAGGCGATCGGACGGGTAGGTGGAGCGCATCGAGGCGCTCAGGTCAGCTGCATCGACCGGGTCGAGTTGCCCATGACCATGCGGTCGATGGCGCTCACGGCGCCGGCGGGGTCATCGGCGGCGCCGACGGCGAGCAGCAGCGGGACGAAGTGGTCGGCCGTCGGATGGGCGACTTCGGCGCCGGGTGCCTTGCTGCGGTAGTCGGTGAGGGCGTCGACGTCGCCCCGGGCGAGGGCGTCGACGGCCCATTCGTCGAAGGCCGTGGTCTCGGCGGCGAGCTCCGGCCGGCGGAAGACGGCGAAGCTGTGGGTCATGAATCCCGAGCCGAGAACGAGGATGCCTTCGTCACGCAGCGGCCGCAGGCGTGCCCCGAGTCCGAGCAGAGCGCCGGGGTCGAGGCTGGGCATCGACAGCTGCACGACCGGGACGTCCGCCGCGGGGTACATGGCCATGAGCGGGATGAAGGCGCCGTGGTCGAGACCGCGGCCGGCGAACTCGTGCACCGGCGTCCGGCCCAGCAGGCCCGTGAGCCGCCGAGCCAGGTCGGTGGCGTCCGGGGTCGCGTAGGGAAGGGTCTTGTAGCGGGGGTGGAAGCCGCTGAAATCGTAGTGCAGCGGGGTCCCGGCCGCGGCTCCGGATATTGCGACAGGCGCCCGTTCCCAATGGGCCGAGACGACCACGACGGCCCGGGGTTTGGGCATCGACCGGGCCCAGTCGTAGAAGTCGCCGAGCCACCGCGGATCGTCGAGGGTGAACGGGGCGCCGTGGCTGACGAAGAGGCTGGGCGTGGGCCCGTCGGAGGGGTTCCACATCTGCTGCTCGCGTGCCTGTGGCAGGACCCGGGCAAGGAGGTCGTCGTATGCCGCGGCCGGTATGTGTGACGGGAAGGGGGAAGACGGGCCGTTCGGGGAGTCCATGCTGCTCGTGGTGGTGATCGAAATCAGCTCCTTCACTTGCCCAGGCAAGTATTTTCACTTGCCGAGGCAAGTTGAAAGCTAGCGCATGAAGACTTGCCCAGGCAAGTGATGCAAGTTGCCTGGGCAAGTAGGATGGGGCCCATGGACACCCAGTCACCTTGGCTCGACGACGAACAGCAGGAACTGTGGCAGGCGCTGCTCACGGTCGTCATCGCCCTCCCGGCGGCCCTCGACCGCCAGCTGCAGCGAGACGCGGGCATCTCCAACTTCGAGTACGGGGTGCTGGCTCAGCTGTCCATGGCCGACGAGGCCACGATGCGACTCAGTGACCTGGCCCGGGTCTGCGACAGCACCCAGCCCCGCCTGTCGAAGGTGATGGACCGCTTCGAAACCCGCGACTGGGTCGCCCGCCGGCCCGACCCGGGCGACGGCCGGTACACCCTCGCCACCCTGACCGACGCCGGCCGGCAGAAACTCGTCGAGAGCGCACCGGAACACGTCGCGCAGGTGAAGCGGCTCGTGTTCGATCCGCTCAGCACCGCGCAGCGGCGCCACCTCGGGCCCGCGCTCGCCCGTATCGCCGCCACCCTGCGCCGGGAAGCCGAAGGAGGCTGAGCGCCGTAGTCCACCCGGACCGGGACGGTCGGGAGCCAGCCCTCCGGGAACACCGGATCGGTGAGCGCCGCAAGCGCTCCGGGCAGGCCCGGCACCGAGGCCGGGTGGCGGACCTCGATGTGTACATAGGCGGCGTGGGCAGGTGTCGTACGCCACTGCACCGGCCCCGTACCCGGCTCCGGGGGAGTGGACGTGAACGTAGGCGCAGTCGGGCCCGGAAGGGGCGACCGGGACTCGCACCGTACGCGGCGTCCTGCAGGCGGTGGCGGCCGTTCCGACGAGAAGGCCGCGCCTGGCGAATCTGCCTGAAACCGGAGGGAGTTGAAGGGAGCGGGCCGGAGCCGGCCGCCGCCGCGAAACCTGCGCAACCCGCGAAGCCGATCACGACCCCGGACCCGGCGCGGAGGCTAGGAGCTGCGCCGTGAGCGCGAGACGAGCACGAACGCGATGATGCCGACGACGATCACGGCGAGCACGATCCCCACGATCAGACCGCCGCCGAACCCGCCCGAGCCGTGCTTCCGCCGCTTCTTGCTCTTGCTCTTACTTTTGCTCTTGTACGTGTGCGCGGCCTCCCGTACACCGGCGTGGGCGGGTGCCGCCCCGTGCAGGTGTCCCGCGCCCTGGACCGACGCGGTACGGGACGCGGTGGGTGCGGAGGCGGGCGCGGCGGCCGATGCCGCGGCGGGTGCGCCGCCGATGAGCACGCCCGTCAGGAGCAGCGCGGTGAGAACGGTGCGTGTACGCGTGCGAACCATGGTGGTTGACCTCCCCCGAAGTCGCCGAAGGCTCGGCTTTGCGCACCGTACGGCATACGTTTGAGCCGCCACCAGACAACGACGGAGGTGTCCTGATGCGGATCGCCACAACGATCTTCCTCACCGATGAAACGATCACACCGGTGCGGCTCGCGCACCAGCTTGAGCAGCGGGGATTCGCCGGGCTCTATCTTCCGGAGCACACGCACATCCCGGTGAGCAGGGAAACTCTTTACCCGGCGGGCGGCGACCTGCCGCCCGAGTACGGCCGCACCCTGGACCCGTTCGTCGCCCTCGCGCAGGCCGCCGCGGTGACCGAACGGCTGGCGCTCGGTACCGGCATCACGCTGATCGCCCAGCACGACCCGATCGATCTGGCCAAGCAGATCGCCACGCTCGACCACCTCTCCGGCGGCCGTTTCACGCTGGGTCTCGGCTTCGGCTGGAACGTGGAGGAGGCCGCGGACCACGGTGTGGCCTGGACGACGCGCCGGGAGCTCGGCCGTGACCGGATGGCGCTGATGCGTGCCCTGTGGTCCGACGAACCCACCGCGTACGAGGGCGAGTTCGGCTCGGTCAGGGCGAGTCACGCCTACCCGAAGCCGGTCCAGCAGCCCCGCGGCCCGGTGGTCGGCCCGCGCACCCTGATCGGCGGCGCGGCGGGCCCGAAGCTGTTCGCGCACATCGCGGAGTACGCGGACGGCTGGCTCCCGATCGGCGGCCGCGGCCTGACGGAGTCGGTGCCCAAGCTCCGTACGGCCTGGGAGGCGGCGGGCCGGGACCCGAAGGACCTCCAGGTGGTCCCGTACGCGGTCCTGCCGAGCCCGGGCAAGCTGGCGCACTACGCGGACCTGGGCATCGAGGAGGTCGTCCTCCAACTGCCCCCGGCTGCCGAACCTGAGGTCCTGCGGACGCTGGACGCGTTCGCCGAGTACCTCTAGGACGCCTGCTGCCCGGCCGTGGCGACGAGCCCGTACATCGTCGCGGCCGGCAACGCAGGGTTCGCGGCGGCCCGGTGGGCGAGCTCGGGGTCGTCGAGAAGCGCCGCGATGCGGTCCTGCGGCAGCCGCGGGTGGCGTGCCGCGTCCGCGCGGACCTGCGGGTCGGGGTCGCGGGTGAGCCGGTCGGCGGCGTCCCCGGACATCCCGGGGTCGAGCAGGGCCAGCCGCCGGACCGCCGGGTCCTCGTCGCCGGCGAAACGGGCGAGCCCGGCGCGGGGGAAGTTGCCGTGCCCGGTCAGATGCCACCGGTCGCGGCCGGTGTACTCCAGGAAGCAGCGGAGCAGCAGCGCGGCCGGGGCGTCCGGATGGTTCTGGCCGAGCAGGACCCGCACGCCGAGGTCGGGGTCGTCCGCGAGGAGCGCGACGAGGTCGGCGGGGAGATGCAGCTCGCGGGCGGCCCGCCGACGCAGGAGCGGGTGTGCGGACAGCGCGAGGGTGCGGATGTGCTCCAGGTCGGGCAGCAACTCCGGGTCGTACGGCGGACTGTGGAAGTACGACTCGTCCTGCGACACCTCGTAGTCGATTGCGGCCCGTTCCGCCTCGGTCAGCGCCGGATGCACGGAGAGGGTGAGACGCACCTCCGGATCGGGGTCCACGGCGAGTGCGCGGCGCTCGGCCGGCCCCAGGTCGGGCCGCTCCGCGACGCGGGTACGCACCTTGGGGTCGGGGTGTGCGGCCAGCAGGGCCACGGTCTCCGGCCGCACACTGGCATTGCGGGCGATCAGCCCCGCGTGCCGTGGCAGCGCCTCCGCCACGACATCCGGGGCGAGCGCTCCGTAGATCAACAGGTGCGTGTGCGTATGGCAGGGATGCGTGGGAAGGTCCTCCCGCACCGCGTCGGGGTTCCGGAGCCGTTCGTACGAGCGGCTGTTGGCGGCGGCCGCCTTCTGGACGTCCGGGTCCGGGTCGGCCAGCAGGGCGGCCAGCTCGCGGGGTGTCAGGGAGTGCCAGGCATTCGCCCCCATGTGGCGGACCTTCGCCGAGGCATGGGCGGGCATCGCACGGCGCAGACCGGGTGAGATCAGCCGGTTGAGCTCCCACAGGTGGTCGTCCTCGTACGTCTCGATCATCCGTACGACGGTCCGGTCCGGCAGGGGCCGGGGCATGCACACGTCGTCGGCCCGGGGCTCCCGGGCCAGACGCCCCCGTACGCGATACTCCGGATCGTCCACCAGCCGTGCGCGCTGCTCCGGGTCGGCGTACGGGTTCTCGGCGAAGAAGCCGCGCGTGGTCCCGTCCGGGTGGGCCACAACCGCGTCCACCACGGGGCCGGGGAGCGTCCGGTACCGGCACAGCGCCATCCGTACGGCAGTGGACTCGCTTGCGAGCAGCCGCAGCAGGACGTCGACGGGCGCGGCCGGGTTGAGTGCCAGACCGATCAGCCGTCGCTCGGCCGGACCTGCCGCTTTCCCTATGTCCTCAGGAGTCACGGACGGATGATCCCACTTCGCGCCGGTCCACTGCCGAGGGAGCAGGGAGTAGGTGCGGCTACAGGGCGCACGCGTGGCGCCCGACGCCTTCCTGAGAGGGGACAGCTATCCGGCGTCGTCCTCGGCGAGGGTGTGGACGACGAGTGCGTTGGCGTGGCCGTGGCCCATGCCGTGCTCCGTCCTGAGCCAGGAGACGAGCTCCATGTGCTTGGTCAGGGGCGAGGAGCGGACGAGGTCCTTCCACTCCGTGATCGGGCGGCCGTACTTCTTCTCGATCGAGGGGAAGTAGCTCGCGGGGCCCTTTACCGGTTCGGTCATGTCGTTCGTCTTCCGTTCTTCCGCGTTCTGGTGGTGGTGGATTTCCGGACGGTCAGTGCTGCGCCGCAGGGGCCGTCGTGGCCAGACGGGCCGTCACCGCGGTGAGCCAGAGGAGGCCGAGTGCCGCTCCGAGGGTGAAGGCCAGCACGCTCGCGGAGGAGGCCGCGGAGCCGCCCAGGACGCCCACCGGTGCGAGGCGGGAGGCGATGGCCCATCCGCGTTCTCCCCGGGCGGCGAAATACCGGGCCAGTACGAAGAACGCTGCGCACAGCGCGAGGAAGCCCACGGTGGCGCCGCCCAGGTGAACGGCTCCGTGCGCGCTGACCGAGCCGGTGGCCCCCTCCGGGGTGCCGGCCGGGAATCCGTCGCCGGGGTCGGCGGTGAACACCCCGGCGAGAAGGAACGAGGCGCCGAAGACGCCGACCAGTCGCGGGGCCCAGACCCCGCCGGGCGCATCACGCAGTGTGCGGCGCATCCCGATCGCACCGGCGATGGCCAGCAGCCCGGTGACCAGGAAGACGGTCACCTGGATCCAGCCCAGGTCGCCGAGGCTGAGCTGGCTGAAGGCGTTGCGGGCGAAGTCGAAGCCTTCGCGGGTCAGGGCCTGAATCACGCTCGCGCCGAGAAACAGCGGGCCCGCGACGATGCCGCCGGCCAGCAGGGCCCGGGTCGCCGGACGGGCGGCCGGGCTCGCGGAAGCCGTGGTGATCGGGGCGCTGATGGTTCTGGTCATGGAGATCCTCCTCGGTCGCCCATGCCCCTGACGGGAACTAGACGGTGTAGTACCGACTGGAACTGGACGGTACAGTACCCATAAGGGAACTGGACTGTCCAGTACTGTCAGCTTGAGGAGGCGGCGTGGAAGCAGCCGAGCAGGGCCGGTCGGAGCGCAAGCGACAGGCCATCATGGAGGCCGGGACCAGCGCCTTCATGGAGAAGGGCTACTCCGGCACCAGCATGGACGACATCGCGAAACTGGCCGCGGTGTCCAAGCAGACGGTGTACAAGCACTTCTCCGACAAGGAGAAGCTGTTCGCCGAGATCGTGCTGGCCACGACCGACCGCATCGACGGCATGGTCGACCTGGTGGCCGACATCCCGTCCGACGCCGACACCCTGGACGAGAACCTGGCCCGACTCGCCCGCCAGTTCCTCGTCGCGCTCACGCAGCCCCAGGTGCTTCAGCTGCGCCGCCTGGTCATCGCCAACGCCGACGCCTTCCCCGAGCTGGGCGCGGCCTGGTACGAGCAGGGGTTCGAGCGGGTCCTGGCAACCCTGGCGGCCACCTTCGAGCGGCTCGCCGACGACGGACTGCTCCGGATCGACGAACCGCTCCTGGCCGCACACCACTTCTCGGGCCTGCTGCTGTGGGTCCCGGTGAACAAGGCCATGTTCCACGGCGGCCCCCGGCACACCGAGGCCGAAATCGACCACTACGCCACCGCGGGGGTCCGCGCCTTCCTCGCCGCCTACCGCTGACGTCCGGCCCTCGCCCCGTCCCACCCCTCGACGCGACCGGTTCTGCGGGGCGTGCCCGCTCACGGACCCAGGGGGTTCATTCCTTCCAGGTAGAAGGCATCGTCCGCCACGCCCGCCACGTTCCGATGCAGCGGTGAGAACTGCCGCAGTCGCGGCTGCACCCCTCAGGGGCGCAAGGCATCGAGTTCGGCCGCGCGACGGAGATCCTTGGGTCGGCCGAGGCAGCGCCTCATACGGATCAGATCGTCCAGGTCGACGTACCTGATATCGAATCCCGCCGGGTCACGGGTGCTCACTGCCCGGGGGAGGCAGGACATGACATCCATGGCACCCCAGGGAAGAGCGGGCGTGCACAGATCGCCGCTCACGCCGGGCACCTGGTATTCCACCTGCGGACGGTCCAGCTCGGGCAGGGCCGTGCAGCCTGTGGCGGCCAATGCCTCATGCAGTGCGCGCCCCTGCTCGGGCGAGCCGTCCCACAGCAGGTCGAGGTCACCCGTCAGCTCTGTCGAGCCGTGCATGATGCCGGCGACCTGGCCAATGACCACCGCGCGCGACCCCGCCTCATACAGCGCCCGCAGAAGGGGCAGCGGATCGAAGCCGAGCGCCCCGTCCGTGGAGAACGTGCCGGCAACGTCATCGGCCTCCTCCGGACCGCGTCCCGTGGCAGCACGTTCACGGGTGGCCTCCTGGGTGCGACGGACGGCCTGACGGAGGAGGAGCGCTGCGGTCTCGTTCACCGGCTCATTCAACCGCAGCTGTTCAGTGGGTTCGAGTGCGTGGCCCCCTCGCACTCGTCGCAGCTGCCCGGCTCCGGCGCCCTGAACGCACGGTCGCAGCCGTCGCAGTTCTGCATCGGTACGGGCCGATAGGCGGCGGGGAGGGAGCGCCCGGACGGCAGGGCGACGGTGAGCCGGTGCCTCAGGAACTGCGCCGGGAACCGTACGGGCCGGGGCAGGTCCTCGGTGAGCGCTTTGCGTACGGCGGCGGGTGACGCGTCCCGCTCGAACCATGCCGCCACACCGGGAGCGAGGAAGTCGATCTGTGCCTCGGTCAGGCGGAGTTCGGCGTCCCGACTCTGAAGCCCGACGAGGAGGAGCGCGGCAGCCTGGAGCAGCTGCGGCCGGGGATTGACCGGCTGAGGCAGCGGAGGGCGCGGGGGCTTCTTGGCGGTGGGCGCGGGGACTCGGGGGAGGGGCGCGGGGGTGGGCTCTGGCGCTGGTGCCGACTGTGGTGCCGGGGTCGGGGCTGGACGGGGCTTGCGCGGCCTGACCGTCTGCGCCTTGCCGAGGGTTGCGGGGTCCGGGTGGTTGTACGACACCGTGCGCGTGTAGACCTTGCCCTCCGGCGAACGCTCCCGGGTGCGCTTCAGATAGCCGTGCTGCTCCAGCTCCCGCAGGGCCCCGGCGATGCGGTGCTCGCTGTCGGCGGGCAGGCGCGCGGCGAGCACCTTGATGCCGATCTTGGCCCCGGGTGGCAGCGACTGGATGTGCAGGGCGAGGCCCCGTGCGGCAAGCGAGAGTTCGGGGTGCTGGCTGAGGTGATTGCCCACGACGGTGAAGCGTTCGGTGTGGCGGACGTTGACATGCTCGACGCCGGAGGGCGGGGCATAGGGCGGCGCGATAGCCTGCGAGGCAGCCATCAGGAAGGTGCTCACTTCCGTTGGTCAGGCCCCCGCTTCGGGATTGCTGTCCCGGCGGGGGCCGTCAGATGTCTGAAGTTTGGTGCGGCGAGCATATGCCAGGCAACCAGGTCGAAATCCAGCCCAGTTGGCGAACCTCACCCGTGCGGGTGACGAGGACGCCGGGCGGGTTGGGTGGGTATTTAGTTCTCTTCCAAATGCCTCTAAAAGCCTTTACGTCGTGGGCCACCGGGTCGCGGAAATCCACGACGTGGTGGACCGGGTCGTGGATTCCCGCGACCCGGTGATGCGCGATCCGATCGGGTTCGGTCAGCCCTGGCAGGCGTACGCGACGAAGGCGGACCAGGCGGCGGGGGCCACGTCTACGTGGGGGCGCTGGGTGTCCTTGGAGTCGCGGACGTGGACGGTGGCGGGGGAGGTGGCTACCTCGATGCAGTTGCCGCCTTCGCCGGTGCTGTAGCTGCTCTTGCACCAGTGCAGTTGCTCGGTGTTCATCGCTCTCCCAGCATCTTCTCGATCAGCGTCAGGGACTCCCTCGGGGTGAGAGCCTGCGCTCGGATGATCCCATAGCGCTCACTGAAGACTCGGACTGCTTCTGGATCGGTGATCAGCTGAGGGTTGCCGTACAGCTCTGTGTAAGCGGCCTGCGGTCTACCCTTGGGCGTGATCAAGGTGAACGTGCCGTCGATGGCGGGGTGTTCCTCTCGATCAGTCGGCATCACCTGAATTTCCACGGTTCGCAGGCGACCGACGCGCAGGAGCTGCCGCATCTGATCTGCATGCACAGCCATGCCTCCGATGGGACGGCGTAACGCTGTTTCCTCCAGTACGTAGCTGAAGGTCGGCGCGGGCCATCGTTCGAAGATTTGCTGTCGAGCCAGCCGATCGCTGACGCGTTTCTCGATGGTCTCCTCATTCAGTAGTGGGCGTCTCTGTGTGAATACGGCCCGCGCATAGGCGTCGGTCTGAAGGAGGCCTGGAACGACCTGCGCGCTGTACTCGTGCAGCGCAACAGCTTCCGCCTCAACCCGCGCATAGTCCCGGAACCAGTCCGGGTGCCGAGTCCGCGAGCGCGCCAGCGCCTCCCGTACCTCATCCGCCGCCGCGACCAGCACCCCGCCCGCGCCGACCACCCGGTCGACGCGCTCAAGGAAGTCCGGCTGAGGTGTCCGTACACCCCGCTCCACCGCCGACACCAGGTCCTCCCCGCAGTGCGCGGCCAGCCCCAGGTCTCTCTGGCTCATGCCCGCACGTTCGCGCAGGACCTTGATCTGTTTGCCCAGCGCCCTGAACAGGTGCGCCGTACCGTCCGACTCGGCCGGCCGCTCCGGCCGTTCCTCGCGTTCCGCGTTCGCCATCTGCCCCGTACCGCCTCTGCCCGTCCGGTCGCCGCCCGACATGCCCGTACAGCCGGCAGGGAGGACCCGTACAGCTTCACGGCGTCGTGGTGTCACTCCTGGTCAGCGTACGAGTACGCGGACACGCTGAGTCACATGAACACCGAAATCACCCTTGCGGGCGCCGAGTTCGTCCAACGCTTTACCGCAACCCGTCGAGGCGTCCGGCTGGCGCGCCGGCTCGCGGTGCATCAGCTGGACGAGTGGGGTGTGCCGTACGGGAGCGAGCTGTCCGACGACGTGGCGGTGATCGTGGCCGAGCTGGCGGCGAACGCGGTGGTGCACGGGTACGTACCGGGGCGCGACTTCGAGCTGCGGCTGACGGCGGGCGCGGGCGGGCTCCGGATCGAGGTGTCGGACGCGCGAGGGGAGCGGCGGCCGGAGCCCCGCCCGCAGGTGGCCGGCTCGGAATCGGGCCACGGCCTGCACCTGGTCGAGGCGCTGGCGGCGAAGTGGGGTGTGGCCGAGCGCGTGGTGGGAAAGACGGTGTGGGCGGAGTGCCGGGCGGGCGGCTCCGCGCCGTAGACCTGGTGCGTATGCCTGCCGGCCGAGGGGCGTCCGTAGACTCGCGCGCCATGGAAGAGATGTTCAGGCTCGGAGAGATCAGCTGCCCATCGGGGGTGCTGGTCGTCGTCGACGGCGGCCATCTGGGGTTGTGGAGCGGAGAGCGGTCGCCGGCGGAGATCGATCCGGTTCTGCTGGGCATCGACGACCCGGCGACGGCTGCCGAAGTGCGCAACGCGGTCGACTTCGCCGTGGTCGGGCCGGACGCCTCGGCAGCGGCCCGCAGCTTCGGCCGGCAGCCGGGTTCGATGCTCCACGACATCCCGGCCTCTCGGGCGGTGGAGTTGGGGAGGATGTTCGACGAGCACTGTCTGGGCGCTGGTCTGGACGCCCGCCTGGAGGCGTTGGCGAACCGTGAATCGCATGCCCGGCGCACGCGGCGTACTGCTGTTGAAGGCGGCGGCGGTTTCCTGATGTTCGGGGTGCCTGTCGTTGTGGTGGGAGGGGTGCCCAGCGATGCCCAGCTGCCGGTTTTCGCTTCGCGGGCCGACTTCGGAGACGGTGCCGGACCGCGGTGGTCCGAGATATCGGTTCGCATGAGTGCGGCCGAAGCGGAGTCGTCCGTGTTGCTGGGTGACATCGGCGTCGACTGGGCCCGCGTCCTTTTCGGTGATGCCGATGCCCTGAACGCCTGGCAGCACGACGAGCCTGTGGACGGCTTGGCCGACGTCGCGTTCTGGGGGGATGCCGCAGAGGAAGCCGCCGAGACGTTCGCCGCATCGGAACTGGGTGAACCCGGCGAGGACGGTGTCCACGGGTGGACCGGGCTGGCCGTGGCGGAGGCGAGGGAGAAGGTTCTCGCGGTGCAGAGCTGGAAGGAGGAGACCGGGCGCCGCATGGCGGTGGACTTCCGGCCCCATTCCCATCACTGGCAGGTCATGCGACAGGTTCGCGCCTCCGAGGTCGAGGCCGGAACCGTGGAGGTCGGTGACGCCCGGCTGCTGTGCGCGATGACGGGCTGGGGTGACGGCTGGTTCCCCGTGTCGGCCGACCTGGATGCGTCGGGCGCTGTGGTCGCGGTGCGGGTGAACTTCTCCGACGCGGCCGGGTAGCCGTTCTGTCTCCGTGGCGGCCGGGGCGAGACCTGCCCGGACCCTCGCGGAGGCGGGGCTGCGGTGGCCCACCACGCCTGCGTCATACTGATGCGCTGAAGCACACGGGGAGGCGTACGACGCATGGGGTACGGGGCGGACGGTGCGGGCCTGCCGGAGAGTATCGGCGGGTATGCCGTGGAGCGGCAGTTGGGCGCCGGCGGGATGGGCGTCGTCTATCTGGCGCGTTCACGCGGCGGGCGTGCGGTGGCCGTGAAGGTCGCGCGCTCGGAGCTCGCGACCGACCCGCACTTCCGGGAGCGGTTCCGCGCCGAGGTCGAGGCCGCGCGCAGCGTGGGCGGCTTCCACACGGCGCAGGTCGTGGACGCGGACCCGGCGGCGGAGGCACCCTGGCTGGCCACGGCGTATGTTCCCGGGCCCACACTCTCCGCGCTGGTCGAGGCAGAGGGGCCGATGGGCGAGGCGAGGCTGCGGCAGTTGGGCGCGGCCCTCGCCGAGGCGCTGGCGGCGATCCATCGCTGCGGCCTGGTGCACCGCGACCTGAAGCCGGGGAACATCATCATGGCCTCGGACGGGCCACGGGTCCTGGACTTCGGTATCGCGCGGGCACTCGAATCCACCCGTCTGACGGCCACGGGTATGGCTTTCGGTACGCCGGGGTTCCTGGCGCCCGAGCAGGCGCAGGGGATGCAGGTCGATGGCTCGGCCGATGTGTTCGCGCTCGGCGCGGTGCTCGTCGCGGCGGCGGGCGGCAGTGCGTTCGGGGCGGGTACGCCGATGGGCCTGATGTACCGGTCGGTTCACGAGGCGCCGGATCTGGCCGCGGTGCCGGAGGGCGTGCGGCCGATCGTCGCGGCGTGCCTGGACAAGGAACCCGGACAACGGCCCACACCCGACGGGCTGTTGGACCTGTTCGTGCCGGGCGGCGCGGTGCACCTCCCGACGGCTGTCTCTCCTCCTCCCCCTTCTCCTCCGCCACCCTCCTACGCGCCGTTCAATGCCGCTCCGGAGCAGTGGCAGCAGGCTCCGGCCGATGCCGCCCCCGCGGCTGCCCCCGGGTTCGGCCCCGGGTATGCCCCCGCGTTCGGACCTGCGACCCCGGCGGCCCCTGCGGCCCCCGACGCCGAGAGCGACATCGCCTTCATCGCGGTCGCCTCGGACAGGCACCTCCTGATCGACTCCGTGGGCATCGAGTTCGGCACGGCGGCAGGTGATGTGCAGTTCACCTGGGCCCAGATCAGCGCGGTCGACTACGCGGCCTGGGGCACCAAGCACCTCAGTGTCACCGTCCGCTTCCAGAACGGCACCGTGTATCCGTGCATGATCGCCGCCGGCAAGCGGTCCCGTCTCCGGGAATGGCTGGAGGACCTGCCGCTGATCCTGGAGTTCTTCAGGCAGTCGCCGCAGTCGCCGCAGTCGCCGCAGCCCCCTCGGTAGCCGTATCTCAGAACCCGGGAGCCGGGACGAAGTCCGGCCACGCCCGCTTCCGGGGACAGGCCGGCCACCTTGTAGGCGTTCGTCGTCGTGGCCGGCCCGTGGTTGGCGCAGGAAGCGGAGGGGCTGCCATCGCTGTCCCCGTCGGCCGTGCACGCGGCTGCCGCCATCAGCAGGGCCACCGAAAGCAGCGCGCCTGCCGATCTTCCGGTTCGGTTCAAATGGGCCCCCTCAACGGGTACGTCGAAGAGCGACGCCCAGTAGACATGGGCGACCCCGGCCCGGTTCCACGCCCCGAACGGCCCGGGGCCGCCCGGTCACGGCAGCGGCCCGTCCAGGATCCGCCCGACCAGGTCGGCGACCGCACCCTCGGAGCAGGCCGCGACCACGACGTCCGCCGCCTTCAGGACCTCGGGGTGGCCGTCGCCCACCGCCGCGCCGAGGCCCGCGAGGCGGATCATGCCCGTGTCGTTGGGGTTGTCCCCGATGGCGGCGATCCGGGCGATGTCCATGCCGTACCGGGCGGCCAGCTCCCGTAGCGCGGCCTCCTTGCCGGCGCCGGGGGGCAGGACCTCCAGGTAGGTGTCCTCCGACTGGACGAGCAGGGCGTCCGGGCAGTGGAGGGCCACCAAGTCGGCCAGGGGGGAGAGGTTTTCGCCGTCGGAGATCAGCATCACCTTGGTGGGGGGCCTGTGTGGCGGGGCGGGGAGCAGCACGATGCGGTCGCGGCGGGCGTAGTCCGTCAGGGCGGGGGCGTCGCGCAGGACGTGGGCGTCGCCGCCGCTGAAGCCGACCGCGCCCACGCCGTCGGGCAGGGCGGGCAGGACCAGGTCCCGGAGCGGTGGCCAGACGGGACCCAGGTCCAGGTCCAGCAGGTGGTCGCCGGTGCGGGGGTCGGTGATGCGGGCCCCGTTGTAGAGGATCATCGGTGTGTCCAGGGCGAGTTCCCGGTGGTACGGGGTGGCGGACTCCTCGTTGCGGCCGGTGGCGATGAAGACCGTGCCGCCGCACTCCCGGTAGCGGTGCAGCGCCTCGACGCTGCGGGGGACGAGGCCGAGGTCGCGGTCGACCAGGGTGCCGTCCAGGTCGGTGACGATCCAGGTGTGGGCCAGGCCGGCGTGGGGGGCGGGGGTGCGGTCGGGTCCGAGGTCGGCGGCGGAGGCCGAGGGGGAGGCCGTCATCGGTTCGTCCCCGAGGCGGCCCGGTCGGTGTACCAGGCGGTGAACTCCCTTAGCGCCGTGGGCTCCAGGTCGCGGGTGTGTGCCACGTAGCACGGCTGGTCCCAGCCCGGCTCGCCGCCGAAGGGTACATACGTGCCACCCGCCCGGTCGACGAGCATGTGGGCGGCGCAGATGTCCCACGCGTTGACGGTCGTGCCCAGGGCCGCGTCGCACCAGCCCGCGGCCACATGGGCGAGGGTGAGTGCGGCGCTGCCCGTGCGGCGGACGGTGCCGTAGCGGGAGACGAGGCCGGCGAACCGTACCGGGGACTCGGGGTCTCCGGACGCGAGTTCCCTGCTGTTGGGGAAGCCGGTGATGAGGAGGGCCCGGGACTCGTCCGTCGTACCGGCCGAGACCAGCGGGCGGTCGCCCAGGTAGGCGCCGGAGAGGTCGGCGGAGAAGACGTGGCCCGCGATCGGGTCCACCACGGCGGCGGCCACCGGACGGCCGTCGACCACGGCGCCGATCGCGGTGCAGAAGAACGCCAGGCCGTGGGCGAAGTTCGCGGTGCCGTCGATCGGGTCGACGTACCAGGAGATCCTGCCGCTGCCGTCCCGGCGGCCGCCCTCCTCGCCGATGACCGTGCTGTCGGGGACCTTGCCGAGGAGGGCGTGCCGGATGCGTTCCTCGGCCCGGCGGTCGTGCTCGGTCACGGGGTCGTGCTCGTCGCGCTTGAACTCCACGTCCATCCGGCCGCGGAAGGCGGCCCGCAGGTCGGGTGCCACCGCGAGCGCGGCCTCCACCGCCACCGTGCGCAGATGGGCGGAGAGTTCGTCGGTCTCGGTCATGCGTGTTCCCCTCGGTCGGCCGTGTCGGGTCCGGTGGTTGCGGAGCGCAGGAGTGCCAGGAGTCCTTCGCCGTCGTGGACGACCGTGTCGGGCTGCGGGTGTGCGGTGGGGTCGAGGCGGTCCTCGGGGCGCATCAGTACCGTGCGTCCGACCCCCGCCCGGAGCCCGCACACCACGTCGCGGTCGTAGTTGTCGCCCACGTACCAGCAGTCCGCCGGGTCCGTGTTCAGGGCCTGGGCGGCCAGCAGGAGGAGCTGCGGGCCGGGCTTGCGGTGTCCGGTCTCGTCCGAGTAGACCTGCACGCCGAGGTAGGGCGCGATGCCGCCCGCCGCCGCCATCTCGCGGTTGAGTGCGCCGACCAGGGTGTTGCTGACGATGCCGGTGCGGATGCCGTGCTCCTTGCAGAGGCGCAGCACCTCCGTCATGGCGGGGTCGTGGGTCTTGTCGCTCTCGGCCAGGACCAGGGCGCGGCACAGCCCGGTCGCCTCGGCGCTCACGGCCGCGCGGGCCGGTGCGGGCCAGTCGGCCGCGATGAACTCCGCCCACAGCTCGCGGTGGGTGACCTCGCGCGGGGCGGCTCCGCGCGCGTTGCCGTTCTTCCAGTCGCCGTACGCGGCCCGGCCGGCGCGGATGTCGTGGAGTACGCGCTCCCGGTCGAGGCCGGTCAGGCCGCCGGCGAGGGCGAGGACGTGGTCGGCGAACGCGGGCATCCGCTCGGGGCGTTTGACCGAACGGACCAGGACGCCGCCGTGGTCCAGGAGCAGGGCGCGGGGCGGACCGCCCCGCGCCGGGGAGCTACGCGGCATCGTCCGTCCCCGTGCCGGGCTGCGCGAAGGCGGCGATCAGCAGGTCGCGGAGCCCGTACGGGTCGGCGACCACGGCGTCCGGCTGCACCCGGACCACGTAGGGGCGCTCGTACGTCCCCCGGGCCTCCATCAGGACGCTCGCGCCGACGCCGGCCCGGCGCCCGCACAGCACGTCCCGGTCGAAGTTGTCGCCCACGTACCAGGTGCGGGCGGCCGGGACGCCCAGGGCCCGGGCCGCGAGGTGGATCATCTCGGGGTTGGGCTTACGGACGCCCGCCTCGTCGCTGTAGACCTGCAGGGCCAGCCGTTTGTCCAGGCCGGTGTTCCGCAGGTAGTCGCGGTGCACGGAGCCGCTCAGGGCGTTGGAGACGATGGCGACCGGCAGCCCGAAACGGTCGGCGGCGTCCAGGAGTTCGCCCATGCCGGTGCGTGTCTCGCGGTCCTGGCGGAGCTCGCCCTGCCGGTGGCAGAGGACCAGGGCGTGGGCGGTGACGAAGGCGCGGGCGGCCGGGGGCCAGTCGGCGGCGACGAACTCGGTCCAGTAGCGGTGGGCGGTCATCTCGGCGGGCGCGGCCGGCCGGGACATGGCGTTCTTCCAGTGCGAATCGGCGGCGGCCGCTGCCTTGAGGTCGCTGACGATGTCGTCGTGCGTGAGCTCGTGGGAGCCCGCGGCCACGAGGTCGTGGTGCAGTTCGGCGGCCAGTTCCTCGGGCCAGGAGGGGCGGTTGGTGGTGGCGACGACGACTCCACCGAAGTCGAGCAGCAGTGCTGCGGGGCGGATCAGCTGGTTCACGGTGCGGTGTACTCCTTGGAGGGCGCGGGGACGGCCGAAGGCTCCGGGAGCCTGGCCCCGTTGCCGTCGAACAGGTGCAGGTCGCTCAGGTCGACGGTGCAGCGGACGGTGTCACCGGGGGCGGCCGTCACCGCCTGGAAGGACACCAGGTAGAGCTCGGTGTCCGCCGCGTCCAGTGACACCGTGGTGCTGGAGCCGGTCGGCAGCACGGTGGTGACGGTGGCGTCGAATTCGAGCACGCCGTCCGGTGTCGGGCCGGGCGGCGCGGAGCGGGTGGAGAGGCGGATGGACTCCGGGCGGATGCCGACCGTGCGCAACGCGCCGTTCAGCTCCCGGCGTTCCGCGACGACGCGGTCGTGGACGGCGCCGCGGAACGGGCCGTCGTCATCGGTCCCGGCGTCGAAGAGGTTCATCGGGGGGCTGCCGACGAACTGGGCCACGAAGGTGTTGGCCGGGCGGTGGTAGACCTCCAGCGGCGGGGCGAGCTGCTGCACCTCGCCCTTGTTCATCACGACCACATGGGTGGCCATCGTCATGGCCTCCAGCTGGTCGTGCGTGACGAAGACGATGGTGTGGCCCGTCTCGTCGTGGAGCCGCTTCAGCTCGGCCCGCATCTCCAGCCGCAGCTGGGCGTCCAGGTTGGACAACGGCTCGTCGAGCAGCAGCACTTCGGGGTTGATGACGAGCATGCGGGCGAGTGAGACGCGCTGCTGCTGACCGCCGGAGAGCTGGGCGGGATAGCGGTCGGTGGCCCAGTCGATCTGCATCATCTTCAGGGCCTTCATGGTGCGTTCGGCCCGTTCGGCGGCACGGACCTTGCGCACCCGCAGGCCGAACTCGACGTTCTTCGCCACCGTCAGATGCGGCCACAGTGCGTAGTTCTGGAAGACCAGTCCCATGCCGCGCTCCTCGGGGGGCACGAACACGCCCTGCTCCACACTGTCCCGGACCCGGCCGCCGACCTCGATGGAGCCCGAGTCGAGATGCTCCAGGCCGGCGATCATGCGCAGCGTCGTGGTCTTCCCGCAGCCGGACGGGCCGAGCAGGCAGGTGAAGGACCCGTCGGGTATCTCCAGGTCGAGGTTGTCGATGGCGGGGGGATTGGAGCCGTAGCTCTTCCGCACCGCGGTGAGCGCAATGGTGGGCATGGCGTCAGCCTCCGAGTCCCGAGGACAGGTTCGTCTTGGTCAGGCGTTGGGTCAGATACGTGGCCAGGAAGGAGATCAGCGAGATGACGAGGACCACCGCGTTCGCCATCTGGTCGTAGGCGTAGTCCACGAGGTTGATGGAGAGCGTGGTGAGCAGCTGCGTACCGGTCGTGGTCAGCATGATCACGATGCTGAGTTCCTTGAGCCCGGAGATGAAGGGGAGCACCACTCCGGTGACCAGGGCCCCGCGCTGGATGGGGATGACCACCTTGCGCATGCGGGTGAACCAGCCGGCGCCCGTCACCTGGGCGGCCTCCTCCGGTTCCGGGCCGAGCTGCATCATGGCGCTGATGCCCGACCGCGAGGAGTACGGCAGATGGGTCACCGCGAGCACGATGACGAGCAGGGTGATCGAGCCGTACAGGGCCGGAACAGGCCCTCGCTGCACGGCGAACAGGGTCAGGAACGCGGCGGCGAAGGCGATGCCGGGGACCATGTAGGGGAGGAAGCTGATCTGGCGCAGCAGGGTGCCCATCCGGCTGCCGCCCGAGCGCACCACGACGTAGCCGATCAGCAGCCCGACGGCTCCGCAGATCAGTGAGGCCAGACCGACGATGCGCAGACTGTTCCACGCGGCGTCCCACAGCTGGGTACCGCGCAGCACTCCGTGCGGGAAGCCGGGGGCGCCGGCGATGTGCTCGCCGATCCAGTACTTGAGCGTGAAGTTGTCGAGGCTGAACACGCCTGGCGTCTTGCTGATGGTGGACAGCGCCAGGGTGGCGACGGGGACCACCACACCCACGGCGAAGATGGCCAGGGCGACGCCCAGTGCCGCCGGGCGCCAGCGGCCGAGCGGGCTGATCCGGTCCATCGCGCCCTTGCCGCCGACGGTGACGAACCTGCGCTGCTCACGCACCAGGCGGGTGTCGATGATGATCACGACGATGCCGATCGCCACGATGACGCCGGCGAGCACCGCGGTGACGCCCTGCTGGTGGTCGTGGACGGCACGGAACAGCGAGGTGGACAGCAACTCGTAGTTGACCGGGAGACCGAGGATGTACGGCGTACCGAAGGTGCCCAGGATGCGGCCGAAGACCAGCAGCACGGACGAGGACATGGCCGGCAGCATCAGGGGCAGGGTGATCCGCCCCAGTACGGTGCCGCGCCGGGCGCCCAGGACCCTTGCGGAGTCCTCCAGTTGGCTGTCGATGCGCCGCAGCGCGTTGCCGAGCAGCAGGAGGACGAAGGGGTAGTAGTGCAGTCCGAGGCAGATGATGATGGGGACGGCGCCGTAGGCGAGCCAGTCGGGGGTGTGGACGCCCCAGGCCTCCAGGAGGCCGATCTGCCCGCCCGAGCTGTCGTTCTTGAACAGCGCCAGCCAGGCCAGCGCGAACGTCCAGGACGGCAGCATGTAGGGGACGACCAGCGCGGTGGACAGCCACTTGCGGCCCGGTATGTCGGTACGGGTGAGCAGCCAGGCGGCGGTGCCGCCGAGTATCACCGCGAGCAGGGTGACGCCGAGGGCGACGACCACGGTGTGCCGCAGCGGCTCCCAGAAGAGGATGTCGCTGACGGGTGAGCGGAAGACGCGCCAGAAGTAGTACCCGGTGAGCGCGCCGATCGACTGCCCGGACTTCCCGTCGTCGCCGACCTGGACCCGTGCGGCGTCGGAGAGCACCGCGACCAGGGGCGCCACCACGAGGTAGGCGAGCATGAGGACGAGTACGCCCCCGACCAGGTAGGTCGGCTCGTGGCGCAGCACGTTCAGTCGGTAGCGCAGTCGGTTCAGTCGTCCGGAGCCGCGCTTCCCGGTGGAGCCGCCTCCCCCGGCGGGGGCGCGGCCGAAGCGGGGCGGATCGGCTGACGGGGCGGGGGCGGAGTCGGGGTCGGCCACGGCCATGGGCGTTCTCCAGGAGAGGGGTGCGTGGTCCGGCCGGCCCGTCGGGGGAGGCCGGGCCGGCCGGAAGAGGGGCTACGTCTGCGAGGGAGGGGCCGGGGCGGTCAGCTGTGGCTGATGCGCCACAGGTCCTGCATGGCCTCGGTGTCGGCGAAGTCCTTCGCCAGGTACTTGGGATCGAAGGTGAACAGCTCCTTCTTCCAGTCGGTCAGGCCTTCCGGGCTGAAGGAACCCTGCTTGACCGCTGTGCTGCCGGGGATCCCGCCGGCACCCATCTCGTGGCTGATGCCCTCTTCGGTGAGGATGAAGTGGGTGAAGAGCTTTGCGGCGTTGGGGTGCTCGGTCTTGTCGGCGATCGCCGAGTACTTCGGGTAGAGGTAGCCGCTCCACGGCTTGAGGGTGTCGCAGACCCGCATCGAGTAGTTCTTCTCCTCGACGTCACGGAACTTGGCGTTGGACACGAGCCCGATGCGCGGCTGCTTCTGGTTGGGGGAGGCCACCGCGGCCGCCACGTCGTCGTCGGCGGAGGTCAGCACGGGAGAGTTCTTCGCCAGCCGGACGACCCACTCCTCGGCAGCCGTCTCCTGCGAGGTCTTCAGCTCCTCGCCGGGGTGCGCGGCCCGGTGCGCGTCGCGCAGCGCCTGATCGGCGCCGTTGGACAGCTGGTTGAACCACTCGACGATGTTCGGCTTGCCCAGGGGGTCCTGGAGAGCGACCTTGCCCTTCCACTCGGGGCCGACCAGGTCCCAGATGTTGTCGACCGGGCAGCCCTTGGGGAAGAGCTTCGGGTTGTACACCCAGACGTTGGCCTTCTGCAGGACGAGCAGCGGACTGCGGTTCGCCTCCGGAATGTCGTCCACCAGGTCGGCGGGTATCCAGGTGTGGACGATCTTCTGCGGCAGCAACTGGCCGACGAGGCTGGGGCCGTCCTCGTACAGGGTCATGTCGATGGTGACGTTGTCGGCCTGCGACTCCCTGGTCATCTTCTCCAGGGTGTCGCCGACCTTGTTCTTCACGCCGGTCGTCCTGATGCCGTACTTGGCGCTGAACGCCTGGGCGACCTTGGTGATGTCACCCGAGCTGTCGTAGACGGTGAGCGACCCCTCCTTCTTCGCGGCCGCCACGAGGGCGTCCAGGTCGAAGTCGGCAGGATCGTCGATGACGGCGGACGGGGTCGCGCTGCCCGCGGCGGGGGCGTCGTCGCCCTGTTGGCTCGACGGTGCGCAAGCGGCGGCGCCGGCGAGGACGGCAATCGCGGCTGCGAGGGCGATTCTTCGGACCGGCCGCTGCGCGTCACCGATGCCGTGAGTGCTGCTGGACAATGCCTGACCTCCTGCGTGGGCCCGGCGGAGCCGGGCTGCTCCTGAGTGGGTCGGCCTTGGAACGCCCTTCACGGGCGGTCCTCTCCGCAACGCGGTCGGGGCGACTTGGGGAGCAGCTTCCGCCCGCCTTCTTCACTATGTCAAGACATGCTGATGTAACTCTGTGGAAATCCACGGAGGTTGACGCTTCTGCGATGCACTCATGTCCGCAGCCTTTTATGTCAGCACATACTTATGTACTGTCCTGGCCATCCCGCACCGCCCAACCCACTTCCGGGAGGCACGATGCACTTGTCCAGACGATTGACCACGGCCTGTCTGGCGGCGGCGACCGCCGCACTGATGGCGACACCGACTCTGCCCGCGGCCGCCGCCGGCACCCCCTCCGTGTACGCCGTCAGCGAGACCCCCGCCCAGTTCGACGACGCGGCCGGCGGCGACGCCAACGCGGACGACCCGGCGATCTGGTTCAACGCGGCGGACCCCGACGCCAGCCTCGTCATCGCCACGGCCAAGCAGGGCGGACTGCGCGTCCACGACCTCGGCGGCAACGAGATCCAGTCGATCCAGGCGCCCGCCGCACCCGGCCCGGAGAACGAACCGGGCCGGTACAACAACGTCGACCTGCTGTCGGGCCTGAAGATCAAGGGCAGCCGCACCGACATCGCCGTCGTCTCCGACCGGGGACGCGACCGGCTGCGGATCTACGGCATCGACCGTCACCACCCCGACGCGCCGCTGACCGACCTCACCGACCCCGCCGCCCCCCGGGTCTTCAGCGCCACCGAGGCCGACGTGGACGAGCAGCAGACCGCCTACGGTCTCGCCACCTGGCGCGACGCCGCCACCGGCCGCTACTACGCGCTCGCCAGCCAGCGCCACACGACCCGTCTGGCGATGCTGGAGCTGACGGCGACCGCCACCGGAAAGGTCACGTACCACCGGATCCGGACGCTGGACCTGCCCGCCTCGTTCGACATCGGCAACGGCACCCGCTGGACCCCGTGCGACGAGCCCGGCCGTACTCCCCAGGTCGAGGGCATGGTCGTGGACGCCGAGCGGGGCGTCCTCTACGCGGCCCAGGAGGACGTGGGCATCTGGCGGATGCGGGCCGACCTCACGGGAACGCCCCGCATCGTCGACAAGGTGCGCGAGTTCGGGATCCCCGGCACCTATGACCCGGTGGCCGACGAGTGCACCGCCGGCGCGGACCCGGGTGTGGGCGGCAAGCGCATCACCGCCGACGTCGAGGGACTGACGATCTACCGCGAGGACGACGGCGAGGGGTACCTGCTCGCCTCCAGCCAGGGTGACAACACCTTCATCGCCTACGAGCGCGAGGGCGACAACGACTACGTCGGCAACTTCCGGGTCGCCCCGGCGGCCGGGGGCTCGGACGCGATCGACGGCTCCGAGGAGTGCGACGGCGCAGCGGTGCTCAACGCCCCGCTGGGCGACGGCTACCCGCACGGACTGCTGGTGGTCCACGACGGGTTCAACGCCCCGGACGTGACCGGGGAGGACGGAGAGGTCCGCACCAACACGAACTTCAAGTTCGTCGACTGGGACGACGTGGCCGACGCGCTGGACGACTGACGGCCCACGGGGCGGCGTGCACACCGGGTCACCGGGTGCGCGTCGCCCCCACCACGTGAGGTAGCACCTTCCTTGACCACCACTGTCGCGCTCTTCATCACCGCCCTGGCCTTCGTGCTCGTCTGCGGTGCCAACGACGGTGCCTCGCTGCTGGCCATGGCCGTACGCCACAGCAGCGGTTCGTCCGTTCCCGTACTGCTGATGCTGACCGCCGCGGTGGCGCTCGGACCCGCCCTGTTCGGCGTGCGGGTGGCCCGCACCTTCACCGAAGGTCTGATACCCGGCGACGCCGCGCATCCCGCGCTCATCTTCCTGTGCGGAGCCGCGGCCGCACTCCTGCTCGTCCTGCTGCTGACCTGGCGCGGCATCCCCACGTCGATCACGCTGGCCGTCCTCGGCGGGCTGGCCGGCGCCGGCTCCGGACTGGGTGAACGGCCGCAGTGGGCGCGGCTCGGACTGGTGCTGGGGATAGCCGCCGCGGCGCCGCTGATCGGCGCCGCCGCCGGGTTCGCCATGGGCCGCGGCGCCCGCCGGGTGCCGACGACGCCCGGGATGCCGCGCCTCGTGCACGGGGCCCATCTGGCGGCCTTCGGCTGCCAGTGCCTGGCCTACGCGGCCAACGACGGCCAGAAGATGTTCGCCGTCGCGGCCGTGGCGACGGCCGGCCACGTCGGCGGCAGCCTGGACACACCACCCGGCCTCGCACCCACCGTCGCGGTGGCGTCGGTCTTCGCGGTGGGGGCCGTCCTCAGCCTGCGCAGGGTCTCCGGCGGGGCGTCGGTCCGGCTGCTGGCCGCCCGCCCGTGGCAGGTCGCGTCGGCGGAGATGGCCTCGTCCGTCACCGTGTTCTCCAGCGCCGCCCTGGGCGCACCCGTGTCCATGACCCAGACGGTGATCGGCGGACTGGTGGGTGCCGGGGCCAGTGAAGGGGGCCGCCGGGTGCGCTGGCAGTTCGCCGTCCCGCTGGTCACCGCATGGGGTGTGACCCTGCCCGCCGCCTACGCGGCCGGCCTGCTGGCCGGCCTTCTCGCCCGAGGAGTGACCGCATGACCTTCCGCAGAATCGTCGACGACCTCACCGGCCGCTCGCACCATCAGCTGACCGACCTGCTGGCCACCCAACTCGACGCGGCCATCGAGGGGGTGGGGCTGGCATCCGCGATGTCCGACGGCACGCTCACGCCCGCCGAGGCCCGCGAGGCCATGGTCGACGTCGAGCACCGGGGCGACACCGGCCGGGCCGGACTGGTCGCCGAACTCGCCGTCGCCCTGACCACGCCGATCGACCGCGAGGACCTCTACCGCTTCTCCCGCAGCGTCGACGACGTCCTGGACAACATCCGCGACCTGGTGCGGGAGACCGACCTCTACGGCGCGCAGGGGGAGCCCGCCGACCTGCCCGCACTGGCCGGGGTGGCGGAGGGCCTGGCCGCGCTGCGTGGCGCGGTCCAGGGGCTGGCGGACCGGCCAGGGGAGGTGGACGCCGCCACCTCGGCGGCCCGCAAGGCGGCCGGACAGGTGCGCAGGCACTACCAGTTGGCGATGGCCGAGCTGCTGCGGCAGGAGGTCGGCACCGACACCCTGACCCGGCGCGAACTGCTGCGCCGGCTGGACGTGGTGGGACTGCGGCTCGGTGAGTCGGTGGCCGCACTGTCGGACGCCATGCTGAAGCGCAGCCACTGAAACGCGGCCACTGAAGCGCAGCCGCTGTAGCGCAGCCACTGAAGCGCAGCCGCTGAGGCGGGCGGCCCGGAGGCGGTGGGCTTGAGCGGCGGCCCCGAGGGGGCGGTCGAGCGGGGGCCCGGAGCCGGGCCCCCGTTGCTGCCTGCCTGCCCGCCGGCCGTTCAGTGCGCGGTCAGCGTCATCTCGAAGGAGTACCGGGACGCCCGGTAGAGGTGGGACCCGAATTCCACCGGGCGTCCGGCGTCGCCCTGGACCGTGCGTTCCATGGTGAGCAGGGTGCCGCTGCGGCCCTCGCCCAGCAGCCTGGCCTCCGCCGCCGTGGCCCGGCGGGCCCCGACGGTCTGACGGGCGGTGCGCAGGGAGACGCCCGCACGCCTGAGCAGTTCGTAGAGCCCGTACTCGGTGAGGTCCTCCGCGGTCAGCGTCAGCAGATCGGCCGGCAGGTGGTTCCGCATGACGGCTATGGGCTCGTCGTTCGCGTAACGCAGCCTGCGCAGCGCCACGGTGGGTGTTCCGGGTTCGAGCTCGAGCGCCACCGCGACGGTGCCGACGGCGGGCACGGTCTCCATGGACAGCACCTCGGTGCGGGGCCGACGGTCGTCCCGCTTCAGGTCCTCGAAGAGGCTCGTCAGCTCGATCTGCCTGCGCACCCGGTTGTTGACGACCTGGGTGCCCACCCCGCGCTTGCGTGCGAGGAGCCCCTTGTCGACGAGGTGCTGCATGGCCTGACGCATGGTCGGGCGGGAGAGGCCGAACTTGTCCGCCAGGGCGATCTCGTTCTCCAGCCGGGTGCCGGGCGCCAACGTGCCGGACTCGATGAGCTGTTGGAGCTGCTGTGCGACCTGGAAGTACAGCGGTACCGGACTGCTGCGGTCGATGCTTATCAGCCTGGTGATCGATTCCACGGGGACTCCTCGAAACGTAGTACCAGGCGTTCAGTATGCCGCACAGTTCGACTCTAGCTCTGTACGTATATATGTCAGAACAAATGCTTGACTCGTTGTGAGTGCCGAGGATACAAATCAGGGACAGGCATCCACTCCTCCTCGAACCGGAGGCATTTGCGCATGCGCATCGGACTCATCGGTACCGGCCGGATCGGCACGTTCCACGCCGAGACCCTGATCGGACTCCCCGCCGTGACGCGGGTCGTCCTCCACGACTCCCTCGAAGACCAGGCACGCGAACTGGCCGTCAAACTCGGTGCCGAGTACGCCCCCGACCTCGACGGGCTGCTGGGTTCCGGCCTGGACGCCGTCGTGATCGCCGCCCCCACCGCCGCCCACGCGGACCTCGTACGGGCCGCTGCCGCCGCCGGAGTGCCGGTCTTCTGCGAGAAGCCGATCGCCGGCACCCTCGCCGAGACCCGCGCCCTGCTGGCGGAGCTCGACGGCACCGGCGTCCCGCTCCAGGTCGGCTTCCAGCGCCGCTTCGACCGCGGCTACGGCGCCCTGCGCGATGCCGTCGCCGCCGGTGAGCTGGGCTGGCTCCACACCATCCGGGCCTGCACCGCGGACCCGGCACCGCCACCGGCCGGATACCTGCCCGCATCGGGCGGCATCTTCCGCGACTGCGCCGTCCACGACTTCGACATCGTGCGCTGGGTCACCGGCCGTGAGGTCGTCGAGGTCAGCGCCACCGGCGCCAACCGGGGCGATCCCTACTTCACCGCCGCCGCGGACGTCGACACCGCGGTCACCGTCCTCACCCTCGACGACGGCACCCTGGTCACCTGTACCGCCACCCGTTACAACGGCGCCGGCTACGACGTACGGATGGAGGTGGCCGGCTCCCACGGCACGCTGGCCACCGGCCTCGACTCCCACGCACCCCTCCGCTTCACCGCGGGCGGACCCCAGCCGGGGGCCGTCTCCCACGACGGATTCCTCAGCCGCTTCCGTGACGCGTACACCGCCGAGCTGACCGCCTTCACCGAGGTCGCCGCAGGCACCCGCCCCAGCCCCTGCACCGGGGACGACGCGCTGGCCGCCCTGCTGGTCGCCGAGGCCGCCGACCGCTCGTGCCGCACCGGCCGCCCCGTACGGGTAGAGGAGGCGGGCCGATGATCCGCGTCGCCGGAGCCCCCATCTCCTGGGGTGTGTGCGAAGTCCCCGGCTGGGGACACCAGATGAGCCCGGAGCGGGTGCTCGACGAGATGGCTGCCGCAGGTCTGGCCGCCACCGAGTTCGGCCCCGACGGCTTCCTCCCGCAGGACCCCGGGGCCCGCTCCGCCCTGCTCGCGGGGCACGGCCTGGCCGCCGTCGGCGGATTCGTCCCGGTCGTCCTGCACGACCCCGGCCGCGACCCCCTGCCCGAAGTCCGGCGTGCCCTGGCCGGGTTCGGGCCCGCCCGCACCCTGGTCCTGGCGGCCGCCACCGGATCCGACGGCTACGACGCCCGCCCCGAACTCTCCGAACGGGAATGGGACGCCCTGCTGGGCAACCTCGACCGGATCGCCGCCCACGCCCGCACCGAAGGCATCACCGCCACCCTGCACCCGCACATCGGCACGATGGTCGAGGGCCCGGACGAGGTCGAACGCGTCCTCACCGGCAGCTCCGTCCCTCTCTGCCTGGACACCGGCCACCTGCTGGCAGGCGGCAACGACCCCGTGGCCCTGGCCCGCCGGGCCGCCGACCGCATCGCCCACGTCCACCTCAAGGACGTCGACGCGGCGCTCGCCGCCCGCGTCCGGGCCGGGGACCTCACGTACACGGCCGCGGTCAGGACCGGGCTCTACCAGCCGCTCGGCCGGGGCGACGTGGACATCTCCGCGATCACCACAGCGCTCGGCGCGGCCGGCTACACCGGGTGGTACGTACTCGAACAGGACACCGTCCTCGACGCCGAACCAGCCGCAGGACAGGGCCCGTTGGCCGACGTCGTGGCATCCCTGGCCCATCTGCGCAAGGTGACGTCGTGACAGCCGCTGGACCCGCCCCCGAGGTGCTGGTCATGGGACGGCTCGGCGTGGACCTCTACCCGCTCCAGCAGGGGGTGGGCCTGGCCGACGTCGAGACCTTCGGCAAGCACCTGGGCGGCAGCGCCGCCAACGTCTCCGTCGCCGCCGCCCGGCACGGCCGCCGCACCGCCCTGATCAGCCGCACCGGACAGGATCCCTTCGGTGACTACCTCAGGTCCGAGCTGCGCCGCTACGGAGTCGACGCGGCCCGGGTCCACCCCGTCGCGGGGCCCCCGACCCCCGTCACCTTCTGCGAGGTCTTCCCGCCCGACGACTTCCCCATCTGGTTCTACCGCCCGCCCGGCACCCCGGACCTCCGGATCCGTGCCGAGGAACTCGACCTGGACGAGGTGCGCGCGTCCGGACTCCTGTGGGTCACCGGCACCGGACTGTCCGCCGAGCCCAGCGCGGCCGCCCACCTCGCAGCCCTGACCGCCCGCGACCGGTCGGGGATCACCGTGCTCGACCTCGACTACCGGCCCGGGCTCTGGCCCTCCCCGCAAGCCGCCGGACCCGCACTGCGGGCCGCCCTCGCGGGCGCCACGGTGGCCGTCGGCAACCTCGACGAGTGCGAGGCGGCCGTCGGCGAACGCGACCCGGACGCCGCGGCCGACGCCCTGCTCGCCACCGGCATCGAACTGGCCGTGGTCAAGCAAGGGCCCGCAGGGGTGCTGGCACGCACCGCCACCGAGCGGATCGTGGTCGCCCCCCACCCCGTCCGCGTCGTCAACGGCCTCGGAGCGGGCGACGCCTTCGGCGGCGCCCTGTGCCACGGCCTGCTCGCGGGCTGGCCACTCGAGCGGACCCTCCGCTTCGCCAACGCAGCAGGCGCCTTCGTCGCGGGGCGGCTCTTCTGCGCCCCCGACATGCCGACTACCCCACAGGTGGAGGACATGATGGAACACGCCCACTCCCAGGAAGCGGCACCGCATGCGTGACGGAGCGCTGCACGCCCTGATGGAGACCCGGGCCCGGCGGCCCGAGGCGATCCTGGAGGCGGCCCGGAGCCGCAGCCGGCGCCCGATGATCCAGCCCTCCGGCCGGCTGATGCTGGTGGCCGCCGACCATCCGGCCCGCGGCGCCCTCGCCGTGCGCGGCCGCCCCGACGCCATGGCGAACCGCGCCGGACTGCTCGACCGCCTGCTGACCGCCCTGGCACGGCCGGGCGTGGACGGTGTGCTCGGCACCCCCGACGTGCTGGAGGACCTGCTGCTGCTCGGCGCCCTGGAGGACAAGGTCGTCATCGGCTCGATGAACCGCGGTGGCGTGCCCGGGACCGTGTTCGAGATGGACGACCGCTTCACCGCCTACGACGCCGCGTCGATCGAGGCGATGGGCTTCGACGCCGGAAAGATGCTCCTGCGCATCGATCCGACCGACGCCGCCACCGCCGCCACCCTGGCGGGCTGTGCGGACGCCGTCTCCGCACTGGCCGACCGCAGGCTGACGGCCCTGGTCGAGCCCTTCTGGGTCCGGCGCGGACCGGACGGGCGCGCGGTCAACGACCTGCGCCCCGACGCCATGGTCCGGGCGCTGGCCATCGCCCAGGGCCTCGGCCGCACCTCCGCCTACACCTGGCTGAAGGTTCCGGTGGTCGACAACATGGAGGCGGTGATGGAGGCCTCGACGCTTCCCGCGCTGCTGCTCGGCGGAGACCCTCCGGGCACCCCCGACGAGACGTACGCCTCCTGGGAGAAGGCGCTCAGGCTCCCCACCGTGCGCGGCCTGGTGGCCGGCCGGTCCCTGCTCTACCCGCCCGACGACGATGTGGCCGCAGCGGTGGACACCGCCGTCGGGCTGCTGTGAGAGGAGGTGCCATGGACGGCCATCAGCCCGCGGGCCGCACCGCGCACGGTCCCTGGTCAGTGGACACCGGAATGCGGCACACGGGACTCCGGGTGCTGGAACTCGGCCCCGGCGGCTCGCAGTCCTTCGGTACGCGTGAACGCGAGGTGATCGTGCTCCCCCTCGCCGGCTCCTGCTCCGTGCGCAGCGGCCCGCAGGAGCTCGAACTGGCCGGGCGCCCAGGGGTCTTCGAGGGCGTGAGCGACTTCGCGTACGTCCCCCGCCGCAGCGAAGCCGTCATCAGCAGCCCCGGGGGCGGCCGCTTCGCGCTGGCGAGCGGCACCGCCCTGCGGGATCTGCCGTTCCGCCGCGGCCCGGCCGAGGGGGTACCGGTCGAGACCCGCGGCGCCGGCTCCTGCCGGCGCCAGGTCCACAACCTGGCCAGTGCCGACGGCTTCGCCTGCGACCGCCTGATCGTGGTGGAGGTGCTCACCCCGGACGGGAACTGGTCCAGCTATCCACCGCACAAGCACGACGAACACACCACGACCGAGTCGGAACTGGAGGAGGTCTACTACTTCGAGATCGCCCGCGGCGGCTTCGGCCAGCACCGGCTCGGCGGCAGTCCACCGGGCCCCGCCGGCGAGACCGCCGAGGTCCGCACCGGTGACGTCGTGCTGGTGCCGGACGGCTGGCACGGCCCGTCGGCCGCACTGCCCGGCTACCCGATGTACTACCTCAACGTCATGGCGGGCCCGCACGCCGAGCGCGCCTGGCGGATCACCGACGACCCGGCACACGCCTGGGTCCGCGAAACCTGGGACGGTGCCCGGGCCGCCTTCGGAGCACCGCCCACGGAAGGGGCAGCATGATCCGGCTCACCGTCGCCCAGGCACTGGTGCGATTCCTGGTCGCCCAGCACACCGAACGGGACGGGGTGAGCCGACGCCTGTTCGCCGGCTGCTTCGGGATCTTCGGGCACGGCAACGTCGCCGGGCTGGGGCAGGCGCTCTGGGAGAACCGCGACCTGACGTACTACCAGGCCCGCAACGAACAGGCGATGGTGCACACCGCGGCCGCGTACGCCCGGATGTCCGACCGCCTCTCGACGTTCGCCTGCACCGCCTCGGTCGGACCCGGGGCCACCAACATGGTCACCGCCGCCGCGGGGGCCACCATCAACCGGCTCCCCGTGCTGCTCCTGCCCGGGGACACCTTCGCCACCCGCGTCGCCGAACCGGTGCTCCAGCAGCTGGAGACGCCGTGGGCAGGGGACATGACCGTCAACGACGTGTTCCGGCCCGTCTCCCGGTACTTCGACCGGATCGGCCGCCCCGAGCAGCTGATCGGCGCCGCGCTGGCGGCCGTGCGCACGCTCACCGATCCGGTGGACACCGGCGCGGTGACGCTCGCGCTGCCCCAGGACGTGCAGGCGGAGGCCCATGACTGGCCCGAGGAGTTCCTGGCCCCCAGGGTGTGGCGCATCGACCGGCCGGCCCCGCAGGCCCAGGTGCTGGCCGACGCCGTCCGGATGATCCGGGCCGCCCGCCGCCCCCTCGTCGTGGCCGGGGGCGGTGTCGTCTACGCGGGCGCCACCGAGGCGCTGGACGCCTTCGCCCGTGCCACCGGAATCCCGGTCGCCGAGACCCAGGCCGGAAAGGGCGCGCTCCGGCACGGCCACCCGTCAGCGGCCGGCGCCGTCGGGCACACCGGCACGACGGCGGCCGACGCGCTGGCCCGGGAGGCCGACCTGGTGATCGGTATCGGTACCCGCTACAGCGACTTCACCACCGCCTCGCACACGCAGTTCGCCGATCCCGGCGTCCGGTTCCTCAACATCAACGTCGCCCGGATGGACGCCGTCAAGCACGCCGGACTGGCGATGGTCGCCGACGCCCGTACCGCCCTGGAGTCGCTGACCGCCGAGCTGGCGGGCTGGCAGGTGCCCCCGGAGCACCGTGCGCGGACAGCCGCACTGGCGCGCGACTGGGACGCGGTGGTGGACGCCGCCCACCACCTGGGTCACACACCGAAGCCCGCGCAGTCCGAGGTGGTCGGAGCGGTCAACGAGGCGGCGGGCGAGGACGGGGTGGTGGTCTGCGCGGCCGGATCGCTCCCGGGTGACCTGCACAGACTCTGGCGGGCAGCCGACCCGAAGCAGTACCACGTCGAATACGGGTACTCCTGCATGGGTTACGAGATCGCCGGCGGCCTCGGCGTGAAGCTCGCCGCCCCGGAGCGCGAGGTCTTCGTCATGGTGGGCGACGGCTCCTACCTGATGATGGCGCAGGAACTGGTGACGGCCGTCGCCGAAGGGGTCAAGCTCATCGTGGTCCTGGTCCAGAACCACGGTTATGCGTCGATCGGGGCGCTCTCCGAGACGGTCGGCGCACCGCGCTTCGGCACCTGGTACCGCTACCGCGACGCGGACAGCGGAGCGCTGGAGGGCGACCGGCTGCCCGTCGACCTGGCGGCCAACGCGGCGAGCCTGGGGGCGGACGTCCTGCGGGTCGCCACCGTCGCCGAACTGCGGGGCGCCCTCACGGAGGCCAGGGCCTCCGACCGGTGCACGGTGATCCACATCGAGACGGACCCGATGGTCCCCGCCCCGTCCTCCGGGGCCTGGTGGGACGTGCCGGTGGCGGAGGTCTCCGACGCCCCGGAGACCAGGGCGGCCCGGGACGCGTACGTGAAGGCCAAGTCCGCCCAGCGGCCGTACCTCTGAGGACCCGCACCGACGGGCCGGGCACCCCAACTCCATTGGGGAGCACGGCCCGTGCGCGTTTCACAGGCGCCTCACAGGCGGTGGACAGCCCATGGCGGGCCGGCGCACCTAGGATGCGCCATATGCGTGATAACAGTATTGACAGGCGAAAAGTCCTGGTTATGGGAGGTGCGGCGGCCGGTGTGGCCGGGCTGGCGCTCGCGGGCTGCGGCACCTCGGACGGATCGTCCCCGGCCGCGTCGTCCGCGTCCGCCACCGGAACCACTTCGTCCGGGTCCGGGCAGTGCGTGCTCATGTCCAGCGTCACCGAGGGCCCGTACCACCTGGACAACGCGCTGGTACGGAAGGACATCACCGAGGGCAAGGAGGGGGTGAAGCTCACGGTCCGGCTGACCGTGCAGGACACCACCGAGTCCTGCGGCCCGGTCTCCGGAGCCGCGGTCGAGATCTGGCACTGCGACGCCTGGGGCTACTACTCCGGCTACACCACCACCAGCCCGGGCGGCAGTGTCCCCGCCGAGAGCGAGGACACCAGCGGTGCGAACGACAGGACGTTCCTGCGCGGATACCAGATCGCGGGCGACGACGGCGTCGTGGAGTTCACCACCGTCTTCCCCGGCTGGTACACCCCGCGTGTCACCCACATCCACCTCAAGGTGCACACCGGCGGCCGGAAGGAGGACGGCACCTACGAGGGCGGCAAGGTCAACTACACGGGTCAGCTGTTCTTCGAGGACAAGTACGGCGACGCGGTCCACGGACTCGCTCCGTACTCGGAGCACAGCGGTACGCCCACCAAGCTCGACGACGACATGGTCTACGGCGGGGGCGGCGCCAAGGACGGGCTGATGACGGTCACCGGTGACGTGACCGAGGGATACGTCGGCACGCTGACCCTCGGCATCGACCCGGAGAAGGAGAACACCGGCGCAGGCGGCAACGGCGGCAACGGCGGTGGCGACGGCGGCGGCGGTGAGCCCCCGACCGGTACGCCTCCGAGCGGTGCCCCGACCGGTCCCCCGCCGAGCGGTGCCCCGAGCGGCCCCCCGCCGAGCGGTGCTCCGGGCAATGCGTCGTAACGACCTCGCCGAAGCGGCGGTCGGCGCCCTGGTCGAGGCGGTGGAGATCACCCCGAAGCCGGGTCTGACGGACGGCCGGGGCCCCGGCGTCGGCCCCGGCTGCACCGACCCGGCCACGGCCCGCTGGGCGGCCAAGGCGCTGTACCCGGGCCTCACCGCGATGGCCGCCGCGGCCCGCCGCGGACACGCGCCCGGACGCGAACTGCGGCAGGAACTGGGGGAGATCGGGCGCGCGACCGAGCGGACGGTCCGGCTCGCGGCCGGCGGCGCCTCCGTGCACCGGGGCGCCGTCTGGGCGCTCGGACTGCTGGTCGCGGCAGCCACCCTGGAACCGGACGACCCGACGGGAACCGCCAAGTCCATTGCCGCGCTGAACGACCGAAACGCGCCACGCCGTCCGACGGCCGGATCCGGTGTCGCCTCGACGTACGGCGCGGCGGGCGCCAAGGGGGAGGCCCGAGCCGGATTCCCGCATGCCAGAAGAGCGCTGAGCACCCTGCGCAGCAGGAGGGACGACGCCCGGCCCGACGCGCTGATCGGCATCATGAGCACCCTCCAGGACACCGGCCCGCTGCACACGGCGGGTCCCGCAGGCCTCCGGCTCGTGCAGTCGGGCGCCCGAGCCGTCCTCGAAGCGGGCGGCACCGGCACCGAAGCGGGGCGCGAGGCCGTCGCCGTACTGGAGGCGGACCTGCGACGCCATCGGATCCGGCCGGGCGGCAGCGAACCGCTGCTCGCCGCCGCGCTGTTCCTCGACCGCCTGGGCCAGGCGCGTTGACCACGCGCCGCAGCCGTCGGGGAGGTTCTACACCTCCGGCGCGCGCGGCACGTAGGTGTCCGCGTCGGCCCGTGCCCAGTCGCTGTGACCGGCGTCCTCGATCCTGTAGATGTTGTTCTGGGTCGCCGTGGCCCACCGGATGAAGGTGTCCAGTGCCCTCATTGCAGTGATCAGCTGGAAGTAGAGAAGCCCGTACTCGGTCCTGGTGTTCGTGAGCCAGGTGTTGAAGGCGCCCGCCTGACCGTTCCCCAGGCGGCGGTTCCTGATCTTCGTCACCGCGTCCGGGTCGAAGATCTTCGCTTCGAGCAAGGCGCCCCAGCTCGCGGTGGTGACGGCCAGATCGCCGAGTTCCCACCCTTCCGTCCCAGCCGCTGCGGCCTTCTGCTTGAGGTCCCGGGAGAAGTCCCCGAACGTCGACGCGTTCGCGTCCGGCCCCGCCACCGAGTCCTCCGCCAGGGTCGCGATGAACGAGTAGTGGGCCACGCCGCTGTCGCTCGGGTGGCCGAGGTCTCCGGCCCGAACCGCTGTCGCCCGCAGAGTCGTGCAGGCCGTCGTCAGCGCACCGAGTGCCGTGGTGAACTTCGTCCGGAGGCCGACGTTCTTCTTGATGGCGTCCTTGGTCTGGTCGTCGAGCTCGGAACCCTTGCGGAACGCCTCCGCGCGCGCCGAGAGCATGTCGGCGATCTGTGCGGCCGTGGCGTCGAGGGCGTTGAACACGTGGTCGCCCTGCGCATGGCCCCCTCCGGCGACGCGCTGGACCGCGGTGACGGAAGGCCGGACGTGCCCCATGCCCGCGTGTGCCGGGTCCTGGGCGGTCCTCTGCACCTGCGGAGCCGGTCCCGACATGACGCGGTGGGCGTTGGCCTCGGCTTCGCGCTCGAAGCGGTCACCGGGGTCGCTGACCGACAGTCCGTTTCCGTTGTCGGTGCCGGAGACGGCCCCCTGGCGTTGCTGGATCACATGGGTGAGTTCGTGCGCGAGGGTGTGTTTGTCACCGCCGCTGTCCCCGATGACGACGTGGTTGCCGGACGTGTAGGCGCGGGCCCCGACCCCGGCGGCCGAGGCGCGGGCGGCGCTGCCCTCGTGGATGCGGACCTCGGAGAAGTCCGCGCCCAGGCGGGACTCCATCTCCTGGCGCAGCGGGGCGTCGAGCGGCCTGCCGGACCGGGCCAGCACGTCGTGGACGGCGGATCGCTGGATCCGGGTGCCGGCCGCCGGGGCCTGCCGGTGGCCGCAGTCCGCTCCGTGCCGGTGCTGTTCGTCCTGGTGGCCTGCCAGTTGCAGCATGTGCAGCACCGCGGCGTTCCCGACGCTTCGCTGGAGGGCCATGACGCCGGCGTGGTCCACCGGGGTGCGGAGCCGTGCTGCCGACTGCTTGTCCGCGGCCTGTTCGGAGCCTCGCTCGTGCAACAACTGAACGCCTTTCGACGACGAGACAGACCAGCACCACGAAACACCCCGCGGACGCTGTCCGGCAGGTGCGCGAGGGCAGACCTCAGGCAGATCCGTTGTCCGCGGGGCCCCGGTCAGGGCACCCCGAGGACCGCAGGGGCCGTACCGCTACAGCGCACGCAGCAACCTGGGGCGCGGGGGCTCCGGTACGTCCGCCGCCCTGCTCAGGAGCGCCGGCAGCTCCGTCAGTGTGGTGATACGGAAGTCCGCCGTCTCCACCACATCCGGGTGGTCCGCCCACCAGTACCCGCACGCCCCCCGCCGGATGTGCGCCGCCAGCAGCCCAGAGGACTTGGCCGGGAACAGGTCGCCGGCCGGGTGGTCGCCCACGTACAGCGTCGACTGCGGATCCGAGCCGGACACCTCCAGGACACGGGCGAAGAACTCCGGGTCCGGTTTGGCGACGCCCCACTCGTCCGAGGTGACCACCACGTCCGCGGGCAGGTCCAGCCCTCGCAGCAGTTCCCCGGCCCGCGCCGTCCCGTTGCCCGCGACGATCACCCGTACGCCCAGCGTCCGCAGTTCCGCCAGCGCCGGCCGGACGTCCGGGTAGAGGTCCGACTCGTCCAGGTGCTCGCCGCGGCCGGCGGCGGTGCGGGCCAGTGAGGCCTCGGTGACGTCCATGTCGGGACGCAGCATGGACAGCGCGTCGGCGCTGTCCCGCCCCTGGACGACCGCGGCCCCGACCAGCGCACTCAGTGTGTGCGGCGGGACGCCGAGCCAGTTGGCCCAGGACGCCCAGTACCGGTCGTCGCGGATGAGTGTCTCGCCGATGTCGAAGACGATCGTTTCCATCACCGGGCCGAGCCTACGGGTCGGGGGCCGCTGCGCGGCCGAGGCGCCAGGGGCGCGCGTGACCTGCGGGAGATCCGGCCTGTGACCGTTCAAGTACTCGCTCGTATGCTCGGTTCATGACCGATCCTCAGAGCGGACACCCCACCACCAACTCCATGCGACGTGCCCTCAAGCGTGCCAGAGACGGTGTCGCCCTCGATGTGGCCGAGGCCGCCGTCCTGCTCCAGGCACGCGGCGACGATCTGACGGATCTCGCCGCCTCCGCCGCCCGGGTGCGGGACGCGGGCCTCGAGGCGGCGGGCCGGCCGGGTGTCATCACGTACTCCCGCAAGGTCTTCATCCCGCTGACCCGGCTGTGCCGCGACAAGTGCCACTACTGCACCTTCGTCACCGTGCCGGGCAAGCTCCGGCGGGACGGCCACGGCATGTTCCTGTCCCCGGACGAGGTCCTCGACATCGCCCGCAAGGGCGCGGCGATGGGCTGCAAGGAAGCGCTGTTCACGCTGGGCGACCGGCCGGAGGACCGCTGGCCCGAGGCGCGGGAGTGGCTGGAGGCCGAGGGGTACGACGACACTCTCGCGTACGTACGGGCCATGGCGATCCGCGTCCTCGAGGAGACCGGCCTCCTCCCGCACCTCAACCCGGGCGTGATGACCTGGACCGACCTTCAGCGGCTCAAGCCGGTGGCGCCCTCCATGGGCATGATGCTGGAGACGACCGCGACCCGGCTGTGGTCCGAGCCCGGCGGTCCGCACCACGGCTCCCCGGACAAGGAACCGGCCGTGCGGCTGCGGGTCCTGGAGGACGCGGGCCGCTCCAACGTCCCCTTCACCACCGGCATCCTCATCGGCATCGGCGAGTCGTACGAGGAGCGTGCCGACTCACTCTTCGAGCTGCGGAAGACCGCCCGCGCCTACCACGGCATCCAGGAAGTCATCATCCAGAACTTCCGGGCCAAGCCCGACACGGCGATGCGCGCCATGCCGGACGCGGAGCTGGAGGAACTGGCCGCCGCCATCGCCGTCGCCCGCCACATCCTCGGCCCGTCCGCGCGCATCCAGGCCCCGCCGAACCTCGTCGACGCGGAGTACGCGCTGATCGTCGGCGCCGGGATCGACGACTGGGGCGGTGTCTCGCCGCTCACTCCGGACCATGTGAACCCCGAGCGCCCCTGGCCGCACATCGACGAGCTCGCCGCGAGGACGGCCGAGTCCGGCTTCCGGCTCCGCGAACGCCTCACCATCTACCCGGAGTTCATCCAGCGCGGCGAGCCCTGGCTCGACCCCCGCCTCCTCCCGCACGTCCGCGCCCTCGCCGACCCGGAGACCGGGCTCGCGAGGGAGGGGGCGATCCCCGCCGGTCTGCCCTGGCAGGAGCCCGACGAGGGCTTCAACGCCTCGGGCCGCACCGATCTGCACCGCACCATCGACACCGAGGGCCGCACCGGCGACCGCCGGAACGACTTCGACGAGGTGTACGGGGACTGGGAGGCGCTCCGCGAGGCGGCGGCGCCCGGCATGGTCCCGTCCCGTATCGACAGCGATGTGAAGGGCGCCCTCGGCCAGGCCGCCGCCGACCCGACGAAGCTCACCGACGACCAGGCGCTCACCCTGCTGCACGCGGACGGGCCCGCCCTCGACGAGCTCTGCCGGATCGCTGACACGCTGCGCCGGGACGTGGTCGGTGACGACGTCACGTACATCGTCACGCGCAACATCAACTTCACCAACGTCTGCTACACCGGCTGCCGGTTCTGCGCCTTCGCGCAGCGGCGTACCGACGCCGACGCGTACACCCTGTCCCTGGACCAGGTCGCCGACCGGGCCGCACAGGCCTGGGACGTCGGCGCGGTCGAGGTCTGCATGCAGGGCGGCATCCACCCGGACCTGCCCGGTACGGCGTACTTCGACATCGCGCGGGCGGTGAAGGAGCGCGTACCAGGCATGCACGTCCACGCCTTCTCGCCGATGGAGGTCGTGAACGGCGCCACTCGCACCGGCATGTCGATCCGCGACTGGCTGATCGCCGCCAAGGAGGCCGGGCTCGACTCCATCCCCGGCACCGCGGCCGAGATCCTGGACGACGAGGTCCGCTGGGTCCTCACCAAGGGCAAGCTGCCGACGGCGACGTGGCTGGAGGTCATCAAGACGGCCCACGAGGTGGGCCTGCGCTCCTCCTCCACGATGATGTACGGCCACGTCGACCAGCCCCGCCACTGGCTGGGCCACCTGCGCACCCTCGCGAACCTCCAGCAGGAGACGGGCGGCCTCACGGAGTTCGTGACGCTCCCCTTCATCCACACCAACGCGCCCGTCTACCTCGCCGGCATCGCCCGGCCCGGCCCCACGGACCGCGACAACCGGGCCGTCACCGCGATGGCCCGCCTGCTGCTCCACCCGCACATCACCAACATCCAGACCAGCTGGGTGAAGCTGGGCACGGAGGGCGCGGCGGAGATGCTCCGTTCGGGCGCGAACGACCTGGGCGGCACGCTGATGGAGGAGACCATCTCCCGTATGGCCGGGTCGAGTTACGGCTCGTACAAGTCCGTGCAGGACCTGGTCGCGGTGGCCGAGGCCGCGGGCCGCCCGGCGAAGCCGCGCACGACGCTGTACGGAGAGGTCCCCGAGGAGCGGGTGAAGGCGGCCACCGCATCGGACGGGCATCTGCCGGAGCTGCTGCCGGTGCTGCCCTGAGGAGGTAGGGGGCGGGCGGCCCGGCGTGGTGGAGCCGGGCCGCCCGCCCTTCCCTGCCGGGCGGTCACGTCATGGGCGGGCGACGTACTCCGTTGCGGCTGTACCGGCCGGCGAGTGGGGACAGCCGGACCCACCGCACGGGTCGCGACGCACGTCAGTCCAGGCGGCGCGGGCTCCCGAGGAGTCCGGTCTCGACGTCGGTCGGCACCATCTTGACCAGCTTCCGGTGCGTGGTCGTGCACCACAGCATCATGTCGTCGCCGAGCGAGGGCAGCGCTTCCGACTGCACCCGGGGCAGCCCCAGAATGCGCCCGAGGACCGCCGCCTCCTCGGGGGAGACCCGCTGGATCCCGACCAGGCCCGCGTTCTCGATCAGCCTCGTCGCCGTCGGGCCCAGGAACGGCAGCAGCGTCAGCACGGACTGCCACGGTCCGGGCGCCAGCCGGCTGCGCGGCGGCCGCATGCCGCAGTCCCGCACGATCAGGACGGGACCGGTGACCGACGCGCCCTGCGGTCCCACCTGCTTGACGTCGTGCACCGTCATGCACTGCTGGCCCCCGCCGGCGGCCTGGGCGAGCCCCGCCCACGCCTGCGGCCTGGCCGTCTCGACGGCGACGCGCGCGCCGGTGCCGGCGGTGCGCAGCGCCAGTACGTGCGCCGACCACAGACCGCCGATGACCACGACATCGAGCTGGGCGGGGCGGAAGAGGCCGAGTACCGCGGGCTGCCTCTTCGCGTCGACACCCACCACGACCCCGTCGTCGCCGAGCGGCAGCGACAGTGCGGCGAGCTGTTCCACGGGCAGCACGTGCCGGTCACGGCGCGGGCCGAGCAGCCCGAATCCGGCCCTGCCCCGTCCGGCCGGCGGTGGGACGGGGGCAGCCGGGCCGGCAGGGCCGCCGGGGCCGGGAGGCGTCATGCGAGGGGTGGTCAACGGGTACCTCCGAGGGGCAAGGTCGCCAGCACACCGGGAAGCTGTTCGCGGTCGAGCCGTACGAGGCTGACTTTCACGCTGCGTGCGGCGCGCTCCAACTGCCTGCGTATCGTTACGAGTTCGTTGCTACCGCGCGCGGTGAGGCGGACGTAGCCGCTGACGGCAGGTGCACCACCGGTCCCACGCGACACGGCCAGGCTGAAGGTGCTGGCCGACGCGGGCATCGACGTCAGGAGCGCCACCAGCTGTGCCGTCGGCGCCGCTTCCGCGCCCAGGTGCGGCCAGCGGCCGACCCAGTAGGTCGTGTGCCAGCGGTCGTCGCAGCGCCAGGCGCGGGCGGACTCCGTGGTGCGCCGCAGCGGCACGTCGGCCCGCATCGCCTGCGTGCTGGCCTGCGGATTCACCCCGGCCGACGTCGCGAGTGCGGACGTCACCTGTGCCTCGGTCAGTACCGAGGCGTCGAACCCCGCACCGGCCAGCCGGCTCGCCAGCTGGTCCGTGGCCCGCAGAAGCGCGCGCTGTGCTCCGCCGACGCCGCCGCCGCGTGCGCGCACCGCCTCCGGGCACAGCTCCGGGTCGAGTTTCAGCGCTATCCACGTCAGCCGGATCGCGGGGGTGCCGACCTGTGCCTGGAGCGGTGCGTACGACCGTGCCGCCGCGGCCTGTTCGGGCACGTGCGGCCCGGGCGCGGGCTGCGTGTGCTGCACGACCTGCACCGACTCCAGCCGGATGTCGTCCACTTCCAGGGCGTCGTGCAGCAGGCCGAGCTCCAGCGGCCGCGCGTCCCGGGCCATCCGCAGCGGTTCGTCCCGCGGCTGCACGAGCAGCATGGCTGTCAGGAACGTTCCGTCACCCACCATCCCGATGCCGCGCCCGCTCTGCCGGTCGGTGTAGGTGTACGTCCGCAAGGCCGCCTCGCACTCGACGACCGGCGCCAGCGCGGGGTCCACTCCTTCCGCGGACCACGGCCGTCGCGCGGCCCTCAGCCGCCCGCGCAGCGCCACGACCGCGCTGAGCCACTCCATCACCGGCCGCCCCCGCCGCCGCAGAATCGCCAGCAGCACCAGCACGGCCGCAACCAGGCCCATCGGCACCATCAGGATCCTGTTCGTCACCCACGCGATCAGCATCAGCGCGCCGGCGACCTCCATCAGCACCACCTGGTGCAACCGCACCCCGCCGATCCGTCCCGGCTTCGGGTGCACGCTCATCACTGCAGTCGTCGCGCTGGTCATTCCCCCGGTATGTCCCTCCGTGTCGCGGCACTACGGCGTGTGCGAGCCGGCCCGCCGCCATCGGCACACCGGCCCGCGACCGCCCACTGTCCCACGCCCGGCGATGAGGAGGTCGAACGGGGGTTCGCGGGGGGCCCGGTCGGACGGGGGCGCCGTCCCGCTTCCCGAGCGAGGACCCGCACTGCGGTGAACGAGCGTCGGCGGGCATAGTGGGTGCCGCTCGCGAGGCAGCTATAACCACGGGGAGAAAAAGGGCAGATGGCATCACGGCGTGACGAACTCAATGCCTACACCTTCGCGAAGAAGCGGCTGACCGCCGCCTTTCTGCAACCGTCCGCCGTCGGTACGGACGAGGGGGCGCCGCGCCCGCTGCGTGCCGTGCTGCCGGGAGTGGTGGTGGGCGCCCTGCTGGTGGCGGGTTTCGGGGCCTGGGGCATCTTCAAGCCCAAGGTTCCCGACGGCTGGGACGACCCCGGTGCCCACGTCATCGTCGGCAGTGAATCGACCACCCGCTACGTCGTCCTGGAGACCGGCGGAGTCAAGCGCCTCCACCCCGTGCTGAACTTCTCCTCCGCGAAACTGCTCCTGGACCCGGACAACTCCTCGGTGATCCAGGTGGACGAGGCCGAACTCGACAACGGGAAGATCCAGCGCGGCCCGATGCTCGGCATACCGTACGCACCCGACCGGCTGCCCAGCGGGGAGGACGCGGGCCGCAACAAGCTCTGGGCGGTCTGCGAACAGCCGGGCACCGGCGACGCCGTGCAGAAGGCGGTCTTCCTGCTCGCCGACCGGGAGGCGGACAAGGTGGGCGGCAAGCAGCAGCTCCGCCCCGGTCAGGCCCTCTACGTAGAGGCGGACGGCGGGACCGGCACCCGGTACCTGGTGGACGCGGACGGCACACAGCACGTCATCGGGACCACCGGCGGCAAGAAGCTCTCGGCCCGGGACGAGGTACTGCGCCGCTCACTGTTCAGCGAGGGCGCGAAGCCCCAGAAGGTCACCAAGGACTGGCTGGGCACCCTTCACGCCGGTGCGCCCATCGACTTCCCGCGGCTGCCCGGCAAGGCCGGCGACCCGGCCGGTGTCACGGGCCTGGATCCCGCCCTGAACAAGGTCGGCACCGTACTCAAAGCCGTGGCAGGCACCGGCATGCAGCAGTACGTCGTCCTGCCGGGGGCGGTCGCCCCGGTGTCCGACCTCGTCGCCAGGCTGCTCCTGACGAGTCCGGAGGCGGAGGCGCTGGGGCAGAAGGCGCAGGCCACCGAGGTCGGACCGCAGTCCTTCACCCCCTCGCCGGACGAGTTCTACGCGAAGTACGGCTGGCCCGAGCAGGTCCCGACACAGGCCAACGACACGTCGGCCCGGACCGGAACCGTCTGCAACGTGTTGCACGGCGTCGACGCGGCGGGCAAGCCGAACCTGACCACCTGGGCCGGACCCCGGTATCCGGTCGACTTCCTGGACGGCGCCACCAGCGCGTACGTCACACCCGGCAGCGGTGAGCTGTACCGGCAGTTCAACGGCTCTTCCCCCACCACCGGTTCGCTCTTCCTCGTGACGGACACCGGGTTGCGCTACGCCGTGCAGACGAACAACGACAGCAGCGCGGACCCCTCCGAGATCGGCGCCTCCCCGACGCCCGGCAACGCGGAGATGCAGGCGGCCGACGTCAACAAGGCCCAGATCAGGCTCGGCTACAAGGACGTGAAGCCGCTGCCGGTGCCGGACAACTGGTCCGCGCTCCTGCCCAAGGGGCCGCGGCTCGACACCAACAGCGCCAAGCAGCCGCAGAGTTCCTGACGACGGAAGGGAGGAAGCGCGTGATGACCACTCGCAAGGGGTTCCGTTCCTCGGCCGTCGTGCTGCTCCTGACGGGCTCGGTGACGGTCGGCCTGCCGGCGCTCGCCGAGACGTCCGCGGTGGCACGGGGTTCCGTCCCGCAGACGAGTTCAGAGGGCAGCGGTGAGTGCACGTTCCCGATGAAGAAACAGATCAAGGGCCGTCCCTGGGCTCTCCAGCGGCTGGTCTTCGACCGGCTCTGGCAGGACACCAGGGGGAAGGGGGTGCGGGTCGCGGTGATCGACACCGGTGTCGACGCCACGAACCCCCAGCTGAAGACCGCGGTCGACCGAGCATCCGGGACCGATCTGCTGCCGCCCTCGAAGGACGGGACTCAGGACCCGGCCGCGGGCGCTCCCAAGGGCAAGGGCGGCGGTGACGGCACAACCGATGTCATCGGCCACGGCACCAAGGTCGCCGGCATCATCGCGGCCCGCTCGCGCCCGGGCACGGGATTCGTCGGTCTCGCTCCGGAAGCGACGATCATCCCCATCCGGCAGAACGACGACAAGGGCACCGGCACCGCGGCCACGATGGCCGCGGCCATCCGCCACGCCATCGCGAAGCGCGCCACGGTCATCAACATCTCCCAGGACACGGTCAAGCCGCTGAAGGCCGACTCCGACCTGGCGCTCGCGGTGCGCGAGGCTCTGGACAAGGACATCGTCGTGGTGGCGTCGGCGGGCAACGACGGCCTCGCCGGCAAGGTCAAACTGACGTATCCGGCGGCCTATCCGGGCGTCCTGGCGGTGGCCGCGTCGGACCGCAACGACGAGCGGGCGCCGTTCTCCCAGACCGGATCCTTCGTAGGGGTCGCGGCGCCGGGCGTGGACATGGTGTCCACCGTGCCGAAGGGCGGCCAGTGCGTCGACAACGGCACGAGCTTCTCGGCCCCCTACGTCGCCGGGGTCGCCGCCCTCATCCGGGCCAAGCACCCGGACTGGAAGCAGTTCCAGGTGGTCGCCCAGATCGAGCAGACCGCCGAACGCGCGGTCAAGGGGCGGGACGACTTCATCGGGTGGGGAGTCGTCGACCCGGTGCGCGCTCTCAACGACGACGAACACCCCGTGAGCGCGCCCACGCCGGACCGTGCCGTTTCGAATGGGCCCGCCGGACCGGAACCAATCGCGCTCCAGATGGGTGAGACAAGGCAGGAGCGGTTCGAACGGATCTCGATCTACGTGACGGCCGCCACTGGTCTCCTGGTCGCCGTGATCGCGGGAACCGCAATCGTGCTGCGGGACCGTCGTCGTCGGCGAACCGGGTGAATGGTCAACAACTATCCAGGCAGGGACCTCTGTTGGATTCGGTGGTGGTCGCAGCTAAAGTGTTTATTGACAACTTTGGTTCGATGTACATACGGAATCCGACAGTCGGGTACCTTGCAACATCCGATTCATGGGGGAAGGTGCGTTGTGGGAGACAAACTCAAGCTTTCAGCTGATCAGATCGACAAGCTCATCAGCGAGCTCGGCAATATGCACGACACGCTCGAAAGCAGGATCAGCCACCTCAATGGGGTCATTGACGCCGTCGAGGGGCACTGGAAGGGCGTCGCGGCCAACGCGTACAACGGCCTCCAGACGCAGGTCAACCTCGATGTGCGCAACCTGAAGGAGCTTCTGGCCTTCACCAAGGAAGCCGTGACGGCGAGCCGTGACGGCTTCGACGCCGAGGAGATCGAGCGCCTCAACAGCTTCAAGGGCGTCGGCGGCGAAGACCTGGGCAGCAACGGCGTCCTGGACCGGTTCCAGGTCTCTTCGTAACCCGTCCCAGTCCCGCCTCGCATCAGGAGACCGTTCCATGGAGATTACGTACTCCGGCGTCGTCGAAGCCTCGAACCAGGTCAAGACGACTGCCAACACCATCAAGACGCAGCTCGACGAGCTGAACACCAAGGTCAAGGCCGTCGTCGCCACGTGGGACGGTGAGACGCAGCAGGCGTTCCACGACCGTCACAGCACGTGGGACATCAAGGTGAACCACATGCACGAGACCTTGCTGACCATTTCGACGAAGCTCATGGAAGCCACCGAGGGCTACCGGGCGAACGACCTCGCCCAGGCCAGGCGCTTCCAGGGCTGACCCAGGCTCAGATGAATCACGACGGAACCGGCACGCTGTGGGTGTGGGATGCGGTCACCGCATCCCACACCCGCGCCTGCGGTTCCGCGGCACTTTAGGGGAGGTGCTTGCATGGGTGCTCGACTTCCGGACGATCCGGCCACTACGCCGTCGGACCTGGACACGCCCACCGAGTCTCTGCAGAAGTTCAAGATTCGCGTGGACAAGCTTCTTACCGCGCTCGACGCGTCACCGGCCGCGCACAGCCGCATCACTGAACAGAAGGTCACACCCGCCGCGTACGGCACCGGTTTCCCGGAGGCGTACGGGCTCTCCGGCGCCTACGACAAGGTGCACGGGCGCTTGGTGGAGCTCTCCAAGACGCTCGGTGATCAACTGGAAGCGATGGGCATCACCGTCGATTTCGCGGACCGCGGTTACCAGAACGTGGACCAGGAGTACGCGGACCGGCTCAACGCCATCCAGATGCGCACCGAGATCAACTACAGGAAGCCCGGATCCGACAAGGATCCCGGAGCGCCTGCGGAGGACAAGACCGGCGACGGTTCGTCCAGCGGACAAGACGGCTTGTAACACGTGAAGTGAACGGGGGACAGGGACACGCATGGGCGACTCGAAGAAGCTGCCACCACTCAATGCCTGCTACAACACATCCGACTTCGAGAACGCGTCGTACGAGGACATGCTCGGCATGGTCCGTGGGGTCAACCCCACGGGGATCATCGCCCGCGGCACCGCTCTCGTCGACGCGCAGGTCGAGATCGAGAAGATCGGCGCCGAGCTCAAGGAACACGTAGGCCGCACTACTTGGAAGGGCGCGGGCGGTGATGCCTTCCGCGAGTGGGGCGACGGCTTCGCCAAGGAGACCCTGAAGCTGGCCGACTACGCAGGCGCCGCCGGCTCCGCCATGCAGACGGCCGGCCAGGCGCTCAGCGAGGTCGCCAAGGTGGTTCAGGGCCATCCCGAGGCCACGGGGATGTGCTACGCGGACGAGGCGAAGGAGAAGACCCGCCTCGCCGCTGTCGAGACGGCGCGGAACGAAGCCATTCCGCAGATGAACAAGCTTGCCTCGTACTACATGATGGCGGAGCAGTCGATCTCCTCGCAGGAGGAGCCGAACTTCAAGCCGCTGCCGGAGGCAGCGCTGCCGAAGAGCCCGGTCGATGGCGGGAAGACGCGCATCGGCACGTCAGGAGGCAGCACGGACTCGGCGACGGGTCCGCAGAGTGGGAGCACTTCGACGAGCGCTCATCACTACTCCGTCTCGTCCCCCAGCGGCGTCACCGGATCTTCCTCGGCACCGGACGGCGTTCCCATCGTCCATACGCCGCAGCACGTCACCGCCGTGCCCGGGGCTCCGGACACCACGGGGACGAACATCGACACCGTGACGATGCCCCAGGCCCCGCCGACCACCACGACCCCGCCCACCGGTGGGTTTCCCCCGCAGGGTCCGACGGGCGGTGGACACCAGACGCCACTTCCGCCGGTGGTGATGCCCCCACGTACAGGTCCGTTCGGTCCCGGGGACAACATCGGGCGTATCACCCCCACCGGACCGGGCGGCAAGGGCCCCGTGGACAGCGTCCGTCCCCCGGTGATCACTCCCGGCAGGGGAGGGGTGGAAGGCGTCCGGCCTCCCATGACTACCCGGACCGACACCGGCATCCACGGCGGTACGCCGGCTCATGGACAGACCGGGACCGGCCCGGTCCGGAGCACATCGCGTGGCTTGGTGGTCGGCGGCGAGAGGCAGACGGCCGGCCACGGAATGATGGGCGGCGGCACCGGCGGCCAAGGAGGTCCCGTGGGGCGGACCACCGGCATCGGCGGCTCGCAACGCCTGGTCACCGAGCCCGGCGGCACCGTGCGGACACCACGAGGAACGCAGCCGGGGGCAGGGCGGGAGTTCACCCAGGGCGGTACGGGGCTCGTCCGCGAATCGGCCAGGACCGGCGGTGCGATGGGCCCGATGGGCGGTGCTATGGGCGGCGCGTCCCAGGGCACGTCGCGACGTTCACAGCGACGTGACGGCGAGCATCCGGGATACCTCGACGACGAAGAGAACTGGACCACGGGGGACGACGGCGTTGTTCCTCCAGTGATCGACTAGAGCCGGTTCCGGAGCAGCGACGCCGGACGGCGGACAGACAACGAGTGGGTGGCATGAGGTCAACGGTCAGGCGTCTATGCAGGCGTGCGCCGTCGGTGGTGGCAGCACTGGGTTCCCTGCTCCTCATCGGCGGCGCGATCGCCCCGGCCGCGGCCGCGGACACCATTCGCGACCGCGAGTGGTACCTGGACCGGATGCAGGCCGGTGAGATGTGGAAGACCAGTACCGGTAAGGGGATCACTGTCGCTCTGCTCGACACCGGCGTGATCCCCTCCGTTCCGGAACTCACGGGAAAAGTGCTCGCGGGGAAGAACTTCGTGGAGCCTCAGCTGGGTGCGCACAAGGACTCGGACGGGCACGGCACCGCCATGGCGATGCTCATCGCAGGGAACGGGGCGAACGGCCAGGGTGTGAAGGGTCTTGCACCGGACGCGCGCATCCTCCCGCTGACGGTTTTCGGATCCACCAAGGAATCGGGCACCAACAGCGTCCCGGCTCTGGTCGCCGCCATCCGGTACGCCGCCGACAGTGAAGCCCGGATCATCAACATGTCGTTGGCCTACGAGAGCTTCTCGCTCGACGAGGACGAGCAGGCCGATCTCCAACTGGCCGTGGACTACGCCGTGAAGCGCGGGAAGTTGCTCCTGGCGGGTACCGGTAACAGGGGCGACAAGGAGAACAGAGCCGCGTATCCGGCGGCGAGTCTCGGCGTCGCGGGCATCGGAGCCGTGGACAAGACGTCCTCGGTCACGAAGTTCTCCGTGTCGGGACCCCAGGTGGCGCTCGCCGCCCCGGGGAAGGACATCCCGATCCTCTGCGGAGGTGGCACGCCCGGATACTGCACCAGCTGGGGAACCAGCCAGGCGACGGCTCTCACCTCCGCCTCGGCCGCTCTCATCTGGTCCAAGCACCCCGCCTGGACCGGCAACCAGGTTCTCCGCGTCCTGATGAACACCGCTGGCAAGCCGACCGAGGGCGCGATCCCCAGCCGCTTCATCGGCTACGGCACGATCCGCCCCCGCCTGGCCGTCCTCGGCGACCCGGGAGACCCGGGCCCGGCAGACGTGAACCCCTTGGTGGCCGCACGGTCGCCCAAGTCCCCGTCGCCGACCGCCCCGAGCGGAGCCGGCAGCCCTGCGGCTGACCCGAAGCAGTCGGCGGCGCCCGCTGCCTCGGCGAAGGCCGATGAAGGCAAGGGCATCGGCGCGATGATCTGGGTCATCGCCGGAGTCGGCATGGTGGTTGTCGTCGGCGCGGTGCTGCTGCGTCGGAGAGCTGCCGGTATCCGGCGTTGAACACGTTTTGCCACTCACCCACCCCCACTCGAACTCAGCTGTAGCGCACAGGCCGCGAGGGAAGCATCGTGAACGAAGAATTCATACAGGGTCTGCAGCATTTCCAGCAGCAGGCGCTGAACCTGCAGAACATGATGGCGAGCCTGCAGGACCAAATGCCCCAGGGCGCCGAAGGAACGGATGCACAGGGTGCCGTGACCATCCGGCTGGCTGCGGACGGGCTTCCGGAATTCATCAAGGCCGCCTCGGACTGGCAGCGCAGGCAGCCACCCGAGGCCATCGGGGCCGTTGTGGTCGAGGCGTACGGGGCGGCGATGAGCTCACAGATGGAGGGCCTGTCGCGTTCCTTCGACGAGGCGGACTGGCAGGCCAAGGCCGACCGGATGGACGGCGCACTTGCCACACCCGGTCCTTCGGGCCCCTCGGCGGCAGCGGGAGTCCCCGAGCCCGATCTGCGTTACGTCGTCCCGCGGAGCCTCGACGAGGTGACCGAGGACATGCTCTCCGCGTTCGGTGCGGTGGAGCAGCTCGCCATGGAGGTCCCGGAGCCGGTGCACGCCACCGGAAAGTCGACGGCCCACCGAGTCGTTCTCACCGTGGCGAAGGGCGGCCTCGTCTCCTGCGAGGTGGACCCTCAGTGGGCGATGAAGCAGTCGTCCATCGGGCTCAACCAGGCGTTCGAAGAGGCCCTGGCCGATGCCCGCGTCAAACTCAGCGCTCTTGAGGCCACGGCCGGGGACGGAGTGGCCAACCTGCAGCTCGGCAGCCTGCTGAACGAAGCACTGGCCATTCTGAGCGACCCCCGGCGCCTCGCCGAATAACTCCTGAAGGGATTCGAGACATTGGCTGACCCCGATCTCAAAGTCATTACCGACGGGCTGCGTACCGACGCGGCCATGTGGGACGAACAGAGCGCCGCGATGAAAGCGGTTCACACCGCGGTCGAGGGAACGCGCATGAACCACCTCCAGGCCGGAGTGTTCCAGCTCCTGGTGTCGGCCTACGGAGCCGTGGTCGATCAGGTCTCCGAGCGCAGCTCCGAGGGTGCGACACAGATGGCGGCAGTCGCCTCGGCCTTGTACAAGAATGCGAAGGCATACGACGACCACGAGGTCGAAACGAAAAAGCACGTGGATCACGCCTACTAGACGGGGAATTTCGAATGGCTTTCAACGCGGCACAATACGAAGCGACTTCTCAGAAGCTGACCTCCGGAATCCAGACGCTCTCGACGAAGCTGAACCAGGTCGGTCCGAAGGCGGAATCCACCGCGAACCACTGGTACGTACCCGATGTCATCGCGAAGGCCCTGATCTGGGCCGCGAACAAGGTCATCGAGGCCGCCTCCTGGGTTCTCAACAAGATCAAGGAGCTGCTGGAGGGGATAGCGGCGCCCGTCTACCTGGCGATCCACACCTGGGACTGGCAGTCGGACATCCGTGGGAAGGCCACGGGCGTTGCCGGCAGCACCACGGCCGACCAGCTCCAGTCCCTCAAGCACTGGACCGGCGACGCCGCCACTTCGTACACGACGGCCGTGAAGGCCCAGCCCATCGCGGCCGCCAAGGTCGGAACGACCGCTGACAAGGTCGCCACGGGTCTGGCGCTGTGCGCCACTGCCGGGCTGGCGTTCTACGTCGCCCTGGCCGTCATCCTGGCTCAGTACATCGTGACCATGATCGGTGCGATCGCGGCGCTGGGTTCCGTTGTCTTCTCCTGGGCAGGTGCGGCCCTCATCGTCGGCGACACCACCGTGAGCATCGGCTACATCATCACGGCCGTCACCGCGCTCCTGGCCCTGCTGGGCGCACAGGCCCAGCAGATGTCCGCCATCGAGGGTGAAGCCCGTGACATGACGGCCTACCCCAACGGACACTGGCCCGTCGCAGCACCGTGAGCTCCGGCGTTCGTCCGGCGCCGGACGAACGGCCGTCGCGGTCCCGGACGCGTGGATTCATCGGATCAACAGGCAGGTGTACTTCATGTACGGATTGCGGGCAGTTCTCTGGGCCGTCGGCCTGGTTGCCTTGGTGTGTCCGTTCTTCCTGATGAGATCGGACCTCCCCAAGTCGGTCCTGATTCTCTGCGTGATCCTGGCGATCGGCTGCCCGATGGTGGCCGAGGGGCATGCCGCGTGGCGGAAGCAGGGCGCACGCCAAGCCGAGCAGCGAGACTGGTACGTCCAGAACTTCGGCTCGATCGACGCCCTGCGGCAGGCCGTCGATGAGCCGGGGCTGCGTCGTATCCGCGACGAGAAGGGTCCTGCCAACGCGGTACGGGAGGTCAAGCGCCAGCATCCCCGGCTTCCGCTGGACGTGGCGGTAACCCTGGTCAGGGCATTGTGAGCCGCGAGGGAAGCCCGAGCAGGGGAGGGCGGGCCTCAGGAGAGGCTCGCCCCGCTGGTCTGTACTGGTTGCGACTGCCGCTTTGGTGTGCCGCCCTGGCCTGCTTCTATGTGGTGTTCGCGGTTCGGCCTCATAGTCTGCCGCTGACGATCCTTCTTTACGCCCTGTTCGTTCTCCTTCCGGCCTGTGCCGAGGGATACGCGCAGCGGCGGCGTCAGAAGGACTGGTACGGACAGTTCGGGTCCACCGACGCATTGCGGTCGATCGTGACGAACGAGGCGGAACTTCGCCGGATCCGTGACGAAAAGGGGTTGCTGGTGGCTGCCCGCCGGTTCAGGCGCCAGTTCCCCCGGTGCCCCTTGCCCGAAGCCCTGAAGCTCGTTCAGTCGCTGTGACCGCTCACGCCCTCTCCGCGGCCGCCCAGGTCGGAACAGGCACTCCTGAGGCCGCCATGGGCCCGAGGGCTGTCCGGTGCCGGCAGGGTCTCCGCGTGGCGCCGGGCCTCGGTGCCCGGCTCAGGGCAACGGCACCCGGCGTCGCGATCGTGACGCCGGGTTTGCGCATCTCGGGACCGGGCGCGTGAATTCTCGGATCGACAGACAGGCGGCCTGATGCGTGTATTGCGGGTAGTTCTCTGGAGCGTTGGCCTGGTGGCAATGGCAGGTGTCTTCTTCACGTTGCAGGCGGGTCTCCCCAAGGCTGTCTGGATTCTCTGCATCGTCCTGGCTGTGGCCTGCCCGACAGCGGCCGAGGGGCGTTCTGCATGGCAGACACCGGGTGGGCGCCGAGCGGAGCAACGAGACTGGTACGCCGCCAACTTCGGCTCGATCGATGCGCTGCGGCAGGCCGTTGACGAGCCGGGCCTCCGTCGCATCCGGGACGAGAAGGGGGCTGCGAATGCGGTGCGAGAGGTCAAGCGCCGGCACCCCAAGCTTCCGCTGCACGTCGCGGTGACGCTCGTCAAGGCGCTTTGAGCAGGAGAGGGAAGCATCATGACCACACCCTCCAACACCACCGAAGGGCTCTCGCTCCCCGCTGAGCGGGCGCGCCGCGGCGGTTTCTACCTCGGGCTGATCCTCGCGGCGATGCTCTGCCTGGTGCTCCTCGAAGCACTCGTCCTCTTTGTGATCGGCGTGCTGATCATGGGTGAGGATCTGGGGTTCATGGGCGAGGCGGGTGTAGTCGGATATGTGGGACTACCGGTGCTGGGAGGGATGGTGGCCCTGCTGCCGCTGATTGCCCTGGTGCCGCGGTATCCGTCCCTGCGCATCGATCCGGTCGGCATGAGCAAGGTGCAACGCGGGCGCACGGAGACCGTGCGGTGGACCGATATCGACCAGGTCCGGTTCAACAGCAGGCAGAGCCTGCTGCTGTTGGTACTGAAGGAGGGGGCTCTCCCCGAGAAGCAGATCACCGTGGCAGGGCCGAGGGCGGTCATTCTCTACTCGCTCGGAAACTCCCTGTGGCGTCGGCGCAGGCCCGGCCACCCTGCCCTGATCATCGACGCGCTCGAGCGATTCGCCCCGGGAAGGTACATCGCCCAGCCCTGGAACCTGGGCTGAGGGCTGTCCTGCAATTCCTGGCGGGACAGCGCTTGGGCCGACGCGTAGAACAGACACCGTCTCGGCGCATGAAGGAGGGGGCAGGCCCACGACCGGGCCTGCCCCCTCCTTCGTACCGCGATACCCCGCTCAGCCCAGGTCCGGCGGCAGCCAGCCCGTCTGGATCAGGGAAGGCGTGCTGCGGCGGGAGACGAACAGACCCCGGCCCGGAGGCAGCGGGCGGGCCTTCACGTCGCCGAGGAGTTCGCCCTCGCCGGGGTGGCCGGACAGGACGACGCCCTGGGCTCCCAGCTCCTTGAAGCGCTGCATGAAGGGCTCGTACGAGGAGCGGCCGGCCCCCGCGCTGCTGCGCGCGATGATGAAGTTGACCCCCGCGTCGCGTGCGTAGGGCAGGTTGTCGACCAGCTGCGCCATCGGGTTGCCGGACGACGTCGCGACCAGGTCGTAGTCGTCGACGATGATGAACGCCCGCGGCCCCCTCCACCAGCTGCGCGTGCGCAACTGCTGCGGTGTCACATCGGGGCCGGGGATGCGGCTGGTGATGAGGGTGTTCATGTCCTGGAGGTACTTGTCGAACGCGTTCTGGGTCGTCGAGTACCCGACCAGGTACGGCTCGGGCACGCACTCCAGCAGGCTTCGCCGGTAGTCGCCGACACAGATCAGCGCCTCCTGCGGGGTGTACCGCTCGGTGATCTGCTTGATGAGCAGCCGCAGCACCGAACTCTTCCCGGACTCCGACTCACCGAAGACCGCGAACAGCGGATCGGTGTCGAAGTCCACGAAGACCGGTGCGAGGTTCATCTCGTCGATGCCGAACGCGACACCGCCGCGGCTCTGGTCGGGGCCGCTCGGCAGCTCACGCGCGGACAGCATCCTGGGCAGCATGCGGACCTGCGGGGCGTGCGGGCCGGGCCAGTTGTCGGTCGTGGCCTTGACGAAGGCGGCGGTGGCATCAGACAGGCTGTCGGCGTCCGAGGAGTCGTCGATGCGCGGCAGTCCGCCCATGAAGTGCAGCTTCTCCGCGGTCAGACCGCGGCCCGGTGTGCCGACGGGGACGTTCACCGCGATCTTGCGGTCCAGTTCGGAGTCGGTCGGGTCGCCGAGGCGCAGCTCCAGCCGGTTGAGCAACTGGTCCTTGAGCGCTGCCCGCATCTCCATGTACCGGGCGACGGTGGCGATCAGGTGCACGCCCAGCCCGAGGCCCCGGGCGGCGATGTCGGCGACGACGGGCTCCAGGAACTCGTAGTCCGTCTTGAAGGACTGCCAGCCGTCGATGACCAGGAAGACGTCGCCCCACGGCTCGCCCGGCAGCCGGCCCGCGGCACGGAGCCGGCGGTACGTGGCGATCGAGTCGATGTTGTTGTCCCGGAAGAACTCCTCGCGCCGGTTGAGGATCCCCGAGACCTCGGCGACCGTACGGCGGATCTTCTCCGGGTCGAGCCGGGAGGCCACCCCGCCGACGTGCGGCAGGCCCTCGACGGCGATCATGCCGCCACCGCCGAAGTCCATCCCGTAGAACTGCACTTCGTTCGGCGTGTGAGTGAGGGCGAAGGAGCCGATCAGCGCACGCAGGAGGGTGGACTTGCCGGAGCGGGGGCCGCCGACGATCAGCATGTGACCGGCCGCCCCCGAGAAGTCCCGTACCAGGGAGTCGCGTCGCTGCTCGAAGGGCTTGTCCACCAGCCCGAAGGGAACGACCAGAGAACCGTTCTGGGCGTACTGCGGGGAGTGGAGTCCGCGCTCGGGCGTCACCGCCAGCGGCGGCAGCAGCTGATCGAGGGACGGGGCCTCGGTGAGAGGCGGCAGCCATACCTGGTGGGCCAGGGGTCCCTGACCCTCCAGACGGCGTGCGATGACGTCGAGAACCGTGTCCGCCAGCGCGTCGGGGGTACTCTGCCCCGGGCTGTAGGAGACGTGCGGATCGGGCTCGGGGTAGTGGACCGCCACCGGATCCGCGGTGAAGAGCACGGGGCGCCGGTCGATGGGCAGTTCACCGCTGCGCACGACGGGGCTGACCCCCGGGCGGTAGGTGCCCGACACGTACGCGGCCTTGAAGCGCGTCATCCCCTCGGTGCCGAACTTCAGGAACCCGGAGCCGGGTACCGAAGGCAGGTGGTAGGCGTCGGGCACGCCCAGCGCGGTACGGGATTCGGCGGCGGAGAAGGTGCGCAGACCGATCCGGTAGGACAGATAGGTGTCCAGACCGCGGAGGCGGCCCTCCTCCAGACGCTGCGAGGCCAGCAGCAGGTGCACACCCAGGGACCGGCCGATGCGGCCGATCTGGATGAACATGTCGATGAAGTCTGGCTTGGCGGTGAGGAGTTCACTGAACTCGTCGATCACCAGGACCAGTGACGCCAGGGGCTCCAGCGGGGCCCCTGCGGCGCGGGCCTTCTCGTAGTCGGTGAGGTTCGAGTAGTTGCCCGATGCGCGAAGGAGCTCCTGACGGCGCTGCAGCTCACCCGTGATGGAGTCCCGCATGCGGTCGACCAGGGTGAGGTCGTCCGCCAGGTTGGTGATGACCGCGGCGACGTGCGGAAGCTCGGACATCCCCGCGAACGTCGCGCCGCCCTTGAAGTCGGCGAGGACGAAGTTGAGCGTCTCGGAGGAGTGGGTGACCGCCAGGCCGAGCACCAGGGTGCGCAGCAGTTCGGACTTGCCGGAACCGGTCGCCCCCACACACAGTCCGTGCGGGCCCATACCCTCCTGCGCGGCCTCCTTGAGGTCGAGCATGACGGGCGAGCCGTCCTCACCGATGCCGATCGGTACGCGCAGCCTCTCGGCCGTCGAACGCGGCCGCCAGACGGTGTTGGTGTCGACCGCGGCCGGATCGCCGATGCCCAGCAGATCCGTGAAGTCCAGGTTGGCGAGCAGGGGCTCGTCGTCCTCCGACCCGCTGCCCATCCGCAACGGGGCGAGCTGACGTCCCAGAGCCTCCGCGGTTCCGACCGGCAGGAGGTCGGGCGTGCCGTGATAGGTGGCCGTGGCGGACTCCAGCCGGAGCCGGCCCGGCCGCACGGCGATGTGCAGCTGACCGCGGGGCTCGTCCAGCTCCTCCGGAACGATCTCCACGACGGTCACGCCCTGCAGTCCCTCCGAGGAGGCGAGCAGCGACTCCGCCGGCACCAGCGCGCCGTCCAGCACGACGACCACGTGCGGCTGGTCCAGGAGCGGTGATCCCTCGCGGTTGAACCGGGACCGGCCCGTGAGGGTGTTCTTGAGCAGCTCCTCGACCTCTGTGAGGTTGTCGCCGAACAGCCGCTTCGTACCTGCGCCGTCGGACGACCCGGGGACCTGGGCGTGCGGCAGCCACTTCGTCCAGTCCCACTGGTCGGTCACGTCCGGGGACGCCGCCACAGCGACCATGAGGTCGTCGGGCGAGTGCAGCGCGACCAGGCCGGCCACCATCGCGCGCGCGGAAGCGCGCGCCGATCCCGGATCGCCCGAGAACACGACGTGGTAGAAGGCGCGAAGGGATACCGCCATGGGAAGCCGGTCGAGCGAACCGTGCGTGGCCAGGAACTGGTGCATGGCTCCGGCCGACAACGGCTCCAGCTCGTCCAGCGGCGCGGTGCTCGGAGCCACCAGCGGTGTCCACAGCTGCTGCGGTCCCAGACCGACGCGGACCTGTCCGAAGTCGTTGTCGCCGATCCGCCGCTCCCAGAGTCGCTCGCCCTCGGCGACCAGCGACCACAGCTGGTCCGGGTCCGGGTGCAGGTAGAACTGCGCGTCTCTCTGGGCCGCCGCGGTCTTGCGCACCTTCCGTCGGGTCTGCGCGAGATACTTCAGGTAGTCACGGCGCCCTTCCGAGGCTTCGCCCTGGCTTCCCTTGCGATGCCGTATCACCTGCGCTATCGCCATGGCCGCTGTCGACATCAGCATCATGACGCCCATGATCTTCATGAACGGCTGTGAGCCGGGCATGAAGAAGAACACCACCGACGAGCCCATACCGAGCATCGGCAGCAACTGCATGGCCACGCCTTCCTGCTGCCCGCGCGGCAGTTCAGGAGGCGACTCAAGTCTTACTTCCGCCGCGGACGTCTCAGGCGGCATGGCCCGAGGTGGGCGTTTGACGACGATCTGGGTCACCGGCGAATCAATCCCTCAGTGCGGCCCGGAGAGTTGTGGGCCGGCACCCCCGTGGCAGCGACCTACCTCCGCGTGCCGATAATCCTACGTGCAGCCCACGGAGGGGCCCCCGATAGGGTGGCGCTCCTGCCCAGGAGCTCGGTGCACAACGAACGAGGGGGATGTATCAGGTGAGTTCGACCATATCAACCGGTTTTTGCCGAATAACGGTCGTGGCACCGGACAGTCGTATCGATGTCGCCCTCCCGGACGATGTCGCTGTCGCCGACCTCCTTCCGGAGATCCTGCGGCTGACCGGCCAGGCCACCCCGCCCGGGGCACCCCCCGGCTACCACCTGGCCCGCCGGGACGGCACCCTCCTGGACCTCACCCACCCGATGGCCGTCCAGCGAGTCCTGGACGGAGACGTCCTGCGGCTTCGGCCCTTCGCGGAATCGCTCCCCCCGGCCGTCTTCGACGATGTCACCGACGCGGTCGCCTCCGCCGTCCGCCGCGACCGCGCTCTCTGGAGCGACCAGCTGTTCCGCGTCTCGGGTCTCTTCGGCGGCGCGCTCCTGCTCGTACTCATGGGCTTCGTGCTCTGGTTCTCCGACCCGGTCCGGCACGACATGCACGGCCTGCCGGGCATCGTCGCCGCCGCCGTCGGGGTGCTGCTCGTCGTGCTCGCCGCAGTCAGGGCCCGTAGCTACGGCGACCGGGCCTCCGCGATCGCGCTCGGCCTCGCGGCTCTGCCGCACCTGATGATCGCCGGGTCCGGCATCCTCGCGCTCGACCCGGGCACCGGCATCGGGCGTCTGCAGTTCCTGCTCGGCTGCGCCACGGTGCTCTGCTTCTCCGCCGGGCTCGTCGCCGCGATGCCGTCCGGCGACGCGCCGTTCGTCGCCATCGTCTTCGCCTCGGCGGTCGGCACCCTCGCGACGTTCTGCTCGATCCTCGCCGAAGTCCGCCCCAGCGAGACCGCCGCTGTCTGCGCGGTGGTCGCGATCGGGGCCATCGCCTTCCTTCCCGGGCTCTCGGCGCGGGTGGCCCACCTGCCGATCGGCTACGCGGCCCCCCGCCCCACTTCGGATGCCGACCTCGACCACACGCCGGGCGCCGGCGAGGGCGGTGCCGTCGACGCCGAACGCATCGCGGCCCAGGCCCGGCGCGGGCACGAGCTGCTGCTTGGCCTTGTCGGAGGCTGCTGCGTGGTCGTCGTCGCGGCCGCCGCCGTCCTCGGCTTCTCCACCGACGTCTGGGGCCAGGCCCTCGCGCTGGTCGCCGGCCTGGCCATGCTGTTGCGGGCACGGCTGTTCCGCTACACCGCCCAGGTCGTCGCCGTGCTGGGCGCGGGCCTCGCCGCCCTGGGCCTGCTGGTGCTGGGGCTGTCACTCAATCCGCCGGCCGACGCCGTCATCAAGCTCCTGACGGAACAGGACCGAGGACCGCTCGACATCCGTACGCTGTGGCTCGCCGCGGCCGTCACGGCCGGTGCCGCACTGCTGATCGGCATCGCCCTGATCATTCCGAAGAGGGGGCTGTCACCCTTCTGGGGCCGTCTCTCCGACCTGGCCGAGGTCGTACTCCTCCTCGCGCTCGTCCCGCTCTGTCTGGCCGTCCTCGACGTGTACTCCTCGGCACGCGGCATGACCAGCTAGGGCCTGTCGCCTGACCCCGTTCCCGACCGGCCGGTGACCGCGTGGGGTTCCACCCCGAGCAAGGGGAGACCTCGGGCGGGGCGCCTGCCGCAGCAGCGGAACACAGGCTGCTTCCGGAGCCGTGCGGTCGCTCCGGAAGCGGCTGCTCGTAACTGCCGTTGCCGGTACGTCACCCACATGGGTGAGTGAACTCCGTGGACAGGGAAGGGCGTTACGTGCGGGCATATTCTCCTGGCAAGTAGACCCGGTGCTCGGGGCACTTCGAGCATCACGCCACTCGCAGGAGTCCCGCATGGTCAGTTCGCCCCACGAGGCGATGCACCGCATCTTCCAGGAGCACCCGGGCCTGTTCTCCCGTGTCTCGGAAATACTGGGGATCACGATCTCCCCACCCGTCTCGGTCACCGTGATGCCCACCGACCTGACCGAGAACCGTCCACTGGAACGGCGCGTGGACACCCTGCTTCGCCTGGACACGGAGAACGACGAGCCGCTGCTCCTGGCCATCGAGGCCCAAGGGAAGAAGGACACGGACAAGCCGGCGAGCTGGGCCTATTACCTGTCCTACCTGTACACGAAATACCGGCTCCCGCCGCTGCTGCTGGTCGTCTGCCAGGACCGTGCAACCGCGGAGTGGGCCTCCCGCCCCGTCCCCATCGGCCCCCGCCAGTGGCCCGCGCTCACCCTGCGCCCGCTCGTCGCGGGCCCGCACAACATGCCGGTGATCACCGATGTCGCCGAGGCCCGCAAGGACCTGGCGCTCACCACGCTGGCGGCGATCACACATGCCGCCGATCCGGACATCGGTGCCATACTGAAAACGCTGTCCACCGCTCTGCGGGACGTACCGGAAATCATCGCCGATCCCCTTGTCGAACTCACCGCACAAGGCCTGGGCAACCGCCCGGCCGCACAACAGTGGAGAAACCTGGTGGCCGTGGACCTCTCTTTCTACAAGTCCTTCATGGCAGAGGAAATCCGGGACGAGGGCCGGACGGAAGGCCGGACGGAAGGCCGGACGGAAGGCATCGCGCAGGGCATCCTGCTCTTCCTCGCGCGGGCAGGCGTCGACGTACCGGACGAGGCGCGTGAACGGATCACCAGCTGTGGCGATCTCGACACCCTGAACCGCTGGCTTCTGCGGGCCCCCACCGCCCGGTCGGCCGAGGACGTCTTCGCCGAGGAGCAGGCGGCCCCTCAGCCGGAGCGAGCTTCCCGAACGACACCCACGACACCCACGACCCCCACGACCCCCACGACCTGACCGTCACCGGTACCCCGTCGCGTCCGCCGGTTCTCCGGCGGCGTCGACCTCCACCAGGTAGCGCCAGCAGTCGGGGCGTGAACCGTCGAGGTCGGTGAAGCCGTACTCCTGGGCGAGCTGCCCGCTGGACAGCGACCGGCCGTTCCAGCGGGCGAGGCGGGCGTCACCGGCCAGTGCCGCGACCGCGCGCCCGACGTACGCCGGGCTCTCCGAGATGCAGAAGTGCGGCACCTCGGCCAGCGCGTCGCGCCAGTTCTCCTCGGTCACACCGAAGTTGTCGAGCATCATCTCCGAGCGCAGCCAGCCCGGGGTGAGCGCCACCGCCGTACCGCCGTGCGGTTCCAGCTCGTGTGCGAGCACGAACGCCATGCGCAGCACACTGTTCTTGACCAGGTCGTAGAAGTAGGAGTTGCGATAGTTCGCGCCGTTGTACGCGGCAGTCCCGTCGGTCATCTCGACCACGAGCCCGCCGGGCCGACGCACCAGCAGGGGAAGCACGAAGTGGCTGGTGATCGCGTGCGTCTCCACGCCGAGCCGGAGCAGCCGCAGTCCGTTGTCGAGATCGTGCTCCCACACCGGCTTGTCGAACGCGAACAGCCGCTCGCCGCCCCAGATGTCGTTGACGAGCACGTCGAGCCGCCCCTGCTCGGCGTCGATGCGCCCGGCCAGCGCGCGGACCTGTTCGGGCACCAGGTGGTCGGTCGGCACGGCGATGCCGGTTCCGCCGGCGGCCGTCACGAGTTCCGCGGTCTCCTCGATCGTCTCGGGCCGGTCGTACTCCGAGCGCCGTTCACGAGTGGTGCGCCCGGTGACGTAGACGGTCGCACCCGCCGCGCCGAGCTGCACCGCGATGCCTCGCCCGGCGCCCCGGGTGGCCCCCGCGACCAGTGCGGTCCTTCCGTGGAGTGCCGGTTTCGATGTGTCGGACATGAATCCCCTCGAGGTCACGGTCTGCCTGTTCGCCCGGTCCGCTTCGGCTGTCGATGAGGACCGGTGGCCCCATGTTCGGCGCGAAACCGGACACCGTGTGTCTTATTTCTTCGTGTTTCTTCACGCGCCCCGTTCCGGCGGGCGGTGCGGTTCACGGCCGCCACCGCCGCTGCTGCCGCCCTCGTGGGCCGGACTTGCCGAATCGGCAAACGGACTCGTCTTCCGGACAGCGCCTTGCGCATGATCGATGCAGAACGGGGACGGCGGTCGGCGCCGGCCCCGGCGCACAGCGGCTGGTCCAGGAGGACACGTATGGCACCGCACAGTTCGGCAATCGCGCATAGGTCGGTCACTTCTCGGGGAGGCCGGATCCACCTCGTCGAGCAGGGAACCGGACCCCTGGTGCTGCTGATCCACGGCTTCCCCGAGTCCTGGTACTCCTGGCGCCACCAGTTGCCGGCGCTGGCGGCAGCGGGGTACCGGGCGGTCGCCATCGACGTACGGGGCTACGGCCGCTCCTCCGCGCCGGCCGCGACGGACGCGTACCGGATGCTCGACCTCGTGGAGGACAACGCCGCGGTGGTCGGCGCCCTGGGCGAGGAGTCGGCCGTGATCGTCGGCCATGACTGGGGTGCCACCATCGCCGCGGACTCCGCCCTGCTCAGGCCGGAGGTCTTCCGCGCGGTGGGGTTGCTGAGCGTTCCCTACACCCCGCCCGGCGGCCCGCGCCCGACCAGCGTCTTCGACCGGATGGGCGGGGACGAGGAGTTCTACGTCCCGTACTTCCAGGAGCCCGGCCGTGCCGAGGCCGAGATCGAACCCGATGTACGCGGCTGGCTCGCAGGCTTCTACGCGGCCCTTTCCGCCGACACCATGCCCGCGGCCGGTGCCCCGGACCCGCACTTCGTCAGCAGGGGCGGCACGTTGCGCGACCGTTTTCCCGACGGCCGGCTTCCCGGCTGGCTCGGTGAGCAGGATCTCGACTTCTATGCCGCCGAGTTCGAACGCACCGGCCTGACCGGCGCGCTGAACCGGTACCGGAACATGGACCGCGACTGGGAGGACCTCACCGCGTTCAACGGCGCCCCCATCACCCAGCCCTCCGTGTTCATCGGCGGTGCTCTGGACGCCTCCACGACCTGGCTGTCCGACGCGATCGACGCCTACCCGGCCACGCTTCCGGGCCTGGTCTCCTCCCACGTCCTCGACGGCTGCGGACACTGGATCCAGCAGGAACGTCCTGCCGAGGTCAACCGGATCCTCACCCAGTGGCTGGCCACGCTGCCCGGCTGAAGCACTCGCCCGGGGCGTCAGGTCCGGTGCCGTCGAACCGGTCCGAGCCGATGCCCGTACGCCACCGCCCCGCCACCGCCCCGCCACCGGCCCCTTCCGGTGCGGGGAGCTCTGTGGCAGTCCAACAGAGCCTCCGCGGGCGATGACCGCGGAGTCCACGCGGAGAGGGCGGCCGAACTGCCGCCGGCCACCGCCGTGCGAACCGGCGGGCCGGTCAGCCGAAGGAGTCGTGATCGGCCAGGACCGCCTCGATCACCCGCAGTTCGCCGTTCGCCCGTTCCGGATCCGTACCGACGAACTCCGTCAGGTTCAGCAGCGCCTTCCACAGGGCCCAGCCCCGGGCCCGCGCCCAGGTGCCGTCGTCCTGGCCGACCGCGCGCCGGAAAGACTCCCGGCTGTCGCCCGAGAACATCCCCCACGCGATCACCAGGTCACAGGCCGGGTCGCCGACGCCCGACGTGCCGAAGTCGATGACGGCCGCGAGCTCGCCGTCGTCGACCAGAAGGTTGCCGGAAGCGATGTCGCCGTGGAACCACACGGGTTCCCCGTGCCACTCGGCGGCCAGGGCGGCTTCCCAGACCGCGCGTGCCCGGGCCGTGTCGACACGGCCCGCGAGCGCGGCCAGGCAGCGCCGGGTCTCCTCGTCGTAGTGGGCGGGCGACGCGCCCCGGAACCAGCTGTGCTCCCCGGCGAGGGGACCGCCCGTCGCGTCGCAGCGCTGCAGGGCCAGGACGAAGCCGGCCACCTGGACCGCGAACGGTGAGAGATCGTCGATACGGGCCCGAGCGGCGGTCTCGCCCCGCAGCCAGCGCCGGACCGACCACGGGTACGGATAGCCCTCGCCCGGAGCGCCCAGGGCGAGCACCGGGGGCACGGCGACCGGCAGAGTCGGGGCGAGGCGCGGCAGCCAGTGGTGCTCCTTCTCCACTGCCGGTACGTAGCCGACGGCGGTGGGCAGCCGGGCCGTCATCGCGTCGCCGAGGCGATAGGTCCGGTTGTCCCAGCCGTCGACCTCGACGGGTGTCACGGGAAGCCCGCTCCACTGGGGGAACTGGGCGTCGATCAGGCGCTTCACGAGCGCGGCGTCGATGCCGGCGCGACCGTCGGGGTGGGGGGATGCCATCGGGCGATCATCGCTCCGGACGGCCGGGCGGCACAACGAGATTTTCGCCGCCCACCCCGGAGTCGTGCTGCCCGGGACGCCGCGGCCTCCGGCCCCGGAAGCCGCGGGCGCGACGGCTCTGCTGTGGGCGGCCAGGGCCCTGTCGGCGGCCCAGGCGCAACACGTGGCCGAACTGGTCGGCTCCCTGCGCGGGGACACCCGTGCCGAGTACCGCCTCGACCTGCCCGGGTGGTGACACCTGCCGGCACCCGCCCGGCGATTGCCCGGAATCGGATGGAAGCCACCACGTCGGGCGTGCCATGATCCCGCGCATGACAGTTCGATATCCACGTCCTTTGTGTCCCGGTGACCGAGTCGGCATCACTTCCCCTTCGAGCGGGGTCCCGACCGATCTTCGCGCCCGATTCGACGTGGCCGTGCGGGATGTGGAGGCCCGGGGGTACGAGGTGGTTGTCGGCCAGTGCATGGACGGCGCCGGTCATGTCAGTGCTCCCGCGGCCGAGCGCGCCGGCGAACTGATGGCCATGCTGACGGATCCGGGCATCAGGGCGGTGGTGCCGCCCTGGGGCGGGGAGATGGCGATCGACGTGCTGCCCCTGCTCGACTGGGACCGGTTGCGTGACGCCGAGCCGACCTGGCTGGTCGGTTTCTCCGACATGTCGACCGTTCTGACGCCGCTCACCCTCCTCACCGGGGCAGCGACCCTGCACGGCAACAACCTGATGGACACGCCCTACCGGGCGCCCGAGGGACTCCTGTCGTGGCTCGACATCGCCGCAGCTCCGCAGGGGCACCGATTCACACAGTCCCCGCCCAACCGCCACCGCGCCACGGGCTGGGACGACTACCGTGCCCGGCCCGAGGTGAGCGAGTTCACGCTCGATACGCCGGGCAGGTGGACCAGGCTGGACTCCGACGGTGACGTGGAGGTCGAAGGACGCCTGATCGGGGGGTGTATCGAGACACTCTGCAACCTCACGGGAACGGGCTACCTGGACACCTCCGCCTTCGCGCGGGCCCATGCCCCGGAGGGGCTCCTCGTCTATGTGGAGGCGGGCGGCGACGAGGCCCTCACCATCTGCAGGAACCTGCACGGGATGCGCCTGGCCGGCTTCTTCGACGCGGCGAACGCGGTCCTCGTCGCCCGGACCTCGGCACCGGACGCCGCCTCGCTCACCCAGCGCGAAGCCGTTCTCGACGCGCTGGGCCCGTTGAACGTCCCGATCATCGCCGATGTCGAGTGCGGGCACGTGCCGCCGTACCTGCCCCTCGTCAACGGAGCGCGCGCCCGGGTCGTACACACCCCGACCCGGAGCGAACTGACCCAGACCCTGGACTGACGCCCAGAGCCGGCCGGCCGTTGTCAGTGCCCGGCCGCGTACTCCACGAACGCGGACCAGGCGGCCGGCCCGAAGACGAGCGCGGGTCCGGCGGGCATCTTGCTGTCGCGGACGGGGACGAGGGCGGGGAAGGTGTCCGAGACCTCGACGCAGTTGTTGGCGCCGCCGTCGCTGTAGCTGGACTTGTTCCAGGTCGCGGTGGAGAGGTCGGGGGTACGGCTCATGATCTGTGCTCCTCCAGGACACCCCTGATGAACGCGGTGGAATCCGGCGGGGGCAGCGCCAGATCCCGGAGCCGATCGTAGGACAGCCGGTAGCGCGTCACGGCGGCCGGATCCTCGATCAACTCCGCGCATCCGTTGCCTTCCGTATAGGCAACGGCGCTCGCGTCGTCCTGCCAGAGCAACGTCAGCGAACCGTCCATCAGATGGTGCGCCCCGGCGGCGAAGGGCATGACCTGAAGGACGACGGAGGCTGTCTCGCCCATGTCGAGCAGATGCGTCAGCTGTTCGTCCCACGCCTTGGGGTCCGCGACCGGCCGCCGGAGCGCGTACTCGTCCATGATGATCCGTACGGACGGGGCCGGTTTACGGTGCAGCAGTTGCTGGCGCCCCATGCGGGCTATGACCTGTTCCTCCACCAACTCGGCCTCGGTGGAGCTTTCCTGGGCGCCGGACAACAGCTCCCGTGCCACCTCCTCCGTCTGGAGCAGGCCCGGGATGCCGAGAGTGAAGAGGTGCATGATGCGAGCCGTCGGCTCCAGCCGCATGAACTCCTTGTACCGGTCCTTGAAGACCTCCTTGCGCGCCACCTTCCAGAGCTGCACCAGCAGGCCCCCGGAGTCGTAGAACCGGTCCAGGTCCTCCATCACCGCGAGCTTGGAGAGGCGTTGGCTCACCTCCAGGCGGTAGAGGTAGCTCTTGTCGTAGCGGGTCTTCTCGGCGAGCTGGCCGAGGGAGAGCCCCGCCTTCTCGCGTAAGTACCGAAGGGCGCGGCCGAGCGCGGCGCGGCCCGACTCCTCGTCCGTGGGGGTGAGTTCGGTCATCGGCGGCCCTCCGTTGTCCTGCGCGCGGGCAATCGTGTCGTCCTGTCCGAGCGTACGGCGGGCGCGTAATCATCGGGGCACGATCCGTCACCGTCACCCGTCGGTGGGACGCAGCGCCCGCCGGCCGTCAGGAGCAGTCATGGCCGACCTTCCTCCCCGCCTCCTTCCCTGGGCCTCCCCGGAGGGCAAACCGTGCTGGCTCAGCACCGACGATCCCGGGAGCCTGATGTCACGGCTGGCCGATGACATGGAGGAGGAGCAGATCGAGTGCGGCGAGCAGGTGCGGGCAGGGTCGCGGGCCGTGCTGGCGGACCGGGCGGCGGGGGAGCGGGCAGTACGGTTCGCACTCACCCGGGCCACGGAGTCGCTGGGGGATCTGCTGCGGATCGCGCACAGCAGGGGGCACCGGATGCAGCGGGAATCCCCGGAGAATGCCGCGCAAAACTGAACCGAACCAGCAACTTCGTACATACCGTTCCGCCCCCGTCGGCCCCGTGGCCGTTCGATTACAGTGCTGCGCAGTTACCACGTAGTCGCACACGGAAACGGACCGACCGGGAGACGGGAAGGGGCACGGTGAGCTCAGGGAACACAGCTGTCTGGGGCCGTGCCGAGCAGCAGGACTTCCGCGGCCGGGTACGCGGCGCACTGCTCGGCGGTGCCATCGGCGACGCGCTCGGCGCGGGCGTCAGCGGGCTCACGCTGGAGGAGATCCGCGAGGCCCACGGCGCCGACGCCGTCACCGACTTCGTCCCCGCGCACGGCGGCCGCGGCCACGTCACCGCCGTCACCCAGCTCACCCTGTTCACCGTCGACGGGCTGATACGCGCCCAGGTCCGCCGCGACACCGGCGCCTGGCACCCGCCCACCGATGTGCACCAGGCCCATCTGCGCTGGGCCGCCACCCAGCACGACTGGGGGCCCGACGAACGGCGCAAGGACAACGGCTGGCTCGCCGGGCAGGAGTGGCTCTACAGCCGCCGCGCGCCCACCCGGGAGTGCCTGGGCGGCCTCGGGGACACCGTCATGGGCAGCCTCGACCGGCCGAAGAACCCCACCGCGCACGACTCGGCCGCGCTCACCCGCTCCGCCCCGTTCGGACTGCTCGTCGGCTGGGAGCCGCAGCTCGTGTTCCAACTGGCCGTCGAGTGCGCCGCGCAGACCCACGGCCACCCCACCGCCCTGCTCTCCGCGGGCGCCCTCGCCGTCATGGTGCACGGGCTGGCGCGCGCCGAGTCGCTGGACGGTTCCGTGCAGCACGCGCTGGGGCTGCTCGCCGAACGGCCGGGCCACGAGCCGGTCACCGAGGCGCTCCAGCAGGCCCTCGGCACCGTGCGCCAGGGCATTCCCGGGCCCGCCCTCATCGAGTCGCTGGGCGCCACGGACTCCGCCGAGGAGGTCCTCGCCGTGGCCGTGTACTGCGCCCTGGTCGGCGAGGACATCCGGCACGGGCTGCGGCTGGCCGTGAACCACGGTGGGCCATCCGCTGCCACCGGGGCCCTGTGCGGGGCGCTGCTCGGCGCGCTGCACGGCGAGACCGCGCTGCCGCCGGCCTGGCTTGCCGAGCTGGAAGGGCGCGCCACGCTCCTGGAGCTCGCCGACGACTTCGCCATGGAGATGACGCAGGGGCCCGCCCTGCACGGCCCGGCCGCCGCCGCACCGGGCTGGCTGGCCCGCTACCCGCGCGGCTGAACCCGGGAACAGGCCGAATCCGGACACAGGTTGAGCCCCGGACACAGGTTGAGTCCCGGGAACGGGCTGAGCCCCGGGAAGAGGTTGAGTCCCGGGAACGGGCTGGGGCGGGGCTACGGAAGCCGCCGCATCCGTAACCCCGCCCCAACCCCGTACAGCCGCAGGCGTCAGTCCTTCACGCCCTCCACGACCGCCACGTCCTCGGGAACGCGCTGGCCCGGCAGGGGCGCACCGGTCGACGAGTCCCCGCCGTCCGTGTTGATCTGCTCGATGATCGCGTCGCGCTCCGGGGTGTCCTCCGGCTTGATGAAGCCGATGGCGATGTAGAGCACCAGTGAGATCGCCAGCGGCAGTGCCACCTGGTACTGCAGGGCGACGTCCGTCTTCACCGAACCGTCGAAGTTGTAGTTGGTGAAGTAGAACGCCAGCAGGCCCGCCGCCCAGCTGGTGAGTGCGGCCGTCGGTCCCGACTTGCGGAACCTGCGCAGCAGACCCAGCATGAACGGGATCGCGATCGGCCCCATCAGGCCGGCGACCCACTTGATGACGACCGAGATGATGTCCTTGAACGTGGGCGAGTTGATCTGGGTCGCCAGCGCCATGGACAGGCCGAGGAAGCCGAGCGTGGAGAGCCGTGCCGCCATCAGGCCGGCGCGGTCGCTCCAGTTGCGGGCCGCCTTGGAGAAGACCGGGGCGATGTCGCGGGTGAAGACGGCCGCGATGGCGTTGGCGTCCGAGGAGCACATGGCCATCGTGTGCGAGAAGAAGCCGACGACGACCAGGCCCAGCAGACCGTGCGGCAGCAGCTGCTCGGTCATCAGCGCGTAGCTGTCCGAGGCGTCCGGCTTCTGGGCGTCGACGAGCAGCGGGGCGCACCACATCGGGAAGAACAGGACCGTCGGCCAGACCAGCCACAGGATGGCGGAGAGCCGCGCCGAGCGGGTCGCGGAGGCGGCGGAGTCCGTGGCCATGTAGCGCTGGGCCTGGTTCCACATGCCGCCGTTGTACTCGAAGGTCTTGATGAACAGGTACGCCAGCAGGAAGGTCACGGTGTACGGCCCGGCCGTCGGGTCCGTGTGGCCCTCGGGCAGCTTGTCCCAGACCGTCCACAGGGTGCTGAAGCCGTCGAGCTTGCTCATCGCGGTGACGAGCATCGCGATACCGGCGAAGAGCTGGATGACGAACTGCCCCAGCTCCGTGAGCGCGTCGGCCCACAGGCCGCCGACCGTGCAGTAGACGGCCGTGATGAGGCCGGTGATGAAGATGCCCTGGGTCAGGGTGATGCCCGTGAAGACGGAGAGCAGGGTGGCGATGGCCGCCCACTTGGCGCCGACGTCCACGATCTTCAGCAGCAGGCCGGACCAGGCGAGCGCCTGCTGGGTCTGGATGTTGTAGCGGTTCTTCAGGTATTCGAGCGGTGAGGCGACGTGCAGCCGTGAGCGCAGCCGGTTGAGCCGGGGCGCGAAGAGCTTTGCGCCGATCCCGATGCCGATGGCGATGGGGAGCGACCACGTCACGAAGGACGTGACGCCGTACTGGTACGCGATGCCGGCGTAGCCGGTGAACATCACGGCGCTGTAGCCGGACATGTGGTGCGAGATGCCGGAAAGCCACCACGGCATCTTGCCGCCGGCCGTGAAGAAGTCGCTGACGTTGTCCACACGCTTGTGGGACCAGAGTCCGATCGCGATCATCACGCCGAAGTAGCCGATGAGCACGACCCAGTCGAGACTGTTCATGTGCCCCCTCCTGGGGTCCGCCTTGTGAACGGGTACGCACTTCGTCAGTACGGCCGCTCAGCGGTGCCCCCGTGCGGGAGCGGGGACTTCGGGGATTGAACCGCCTGTTCGGCACCTCGGTCAAGGTCTCCAGCGGTCAGGGATGTGAACACCGATCAGTAAGTCGAACGATTTTACTCGTTCTTGACCCACGGGGGCGTTGTCGTGAACGTGACGACGGCCACACGATGAGCGGGCACTTCGTCAGGCTGTGCAGAGAAGGCAAGAGAAGGTCCAGGAGCGCCGAAGAGCACAGAAAGACCGCACGGGATGCGGGTCCCGTGCGGCCGAGAAGGAGGAGAACCGAACGTGCCGAACTCCCTGCGAAGCGCGCCCGCGCGTCAGCGCATCAGCTCGCCGGCGTTGACCAGCAGGGACTGCCCGGTGATCGCCCGTGCCCGGTCGGAGGCCAGGAAGACCGCGGCCTCCGCCACGTCGCCGTCCGTGGCCAGCTCGGGCAGTGCCATGCGTTCCGTGAGCCTCCCCAGTACCTCGGACTCTGGCACCGACTCGGTGCGCGCCGTGAACTGCACGTAGGCCTGCACCGGCGGCCCCCACATCCAGCCCGGCAGCACGGTGTTCACGCGGATCCGGTGCGGTCCGAACTCCCGGGCCATGGAGTACATCGCCGAGGTGAGAGCGCCCTTGGAGGCCGCGTACGCCGCCTGCTGCACCTGTGACGGCGCCGCGACCGCGGACTGTGTGCCGATGACGACGACCGATCCGCCTCGCTCCTTGAGGGCGGGCAGGCAGGCGCGCGTCATCCGCAGGGTGCCCAGCAGGTTGACGTCGACGACCGCCTTCCAGGTGTCCAGATCGGCATCCTCGACGCCGCCGAAGTAGCTGTCCCAGGCGGCGACATGGACCACGGCGTCGACCCGCCCGAACCGCTCGACGGCCAGCGCCGCGAGCGCCTCGCACTGCGTCTCGTCGGTGATGTCGGTGGCCAGATGGGCGGTGTGCAGCCCTTCCGGATCGATCCCGGCGGCCGACTTCGCGAGATTGGCCGCGGTGCGTGCCCCGAGCACCGCGTTCCCCCCGTCGCGCACGACCGTGGCGGCGATCTGATGCCCGAGCCCGGCGCCCACCCCGGACACGATGACGGTCTTCCCCGCGAGCAACATGGGCGCCTCCCGGCTCTGGCAGTTCTTCTGACGGGGCGTCAGAGTAGGTCCCTCCGGCGGAGTACGGAAGGGGAACGGCATGGGCGAGGAAGTAAAGGGCGAGGGGACGCGGGGTGGCGGGACGCGGAGCGACACCTACGCCGAGCTGGCCGCGCTGGGGCCGTACGGGGTCCATCCCGGCCACGCGCTGATCACCATGGTGGAGCCGCACCCGGGCCACGAGTTCGCGTACAACCGATGGTACGAAGATGATCATTACTACGCGGGCGCGATGGCCATGCCCTGGATGTTCTCCGGCCGGCGCTGGGTCGCCACGCGGGAGCTCCAGGAGCTGCGCTACCCGGACAAGTCGGCGATCGCCCAGCCGGTCGGGGCCGGGTGCTATCTGTCCACGTACTGGGTGACGGACGGGCGCTACGACGACCACATGAAGTGGACCGTCGGCATCAACAAGCGGCTCAACCGGGACGGCCGGGTCTACCAGGACCGTACGCACGTCTTCACGGCGTTCCAGGACCACGAGGCGACGGTCTACCGGGACGGGGCCGCGGGGCCCCGGGACTTCCACGCCCTCGACCATCCCTACCGCGGACTGGTCCTGGAGGTCATCGACGCCGAAGGGCCCGCTCAGCGGGCCGAGTTGCTTGAGTGGCTGCGCTCCCGGCATCTGCCGAAGCGGCTGAGCGGGTCGCCCGCGGCGATGGTGACGGTGTTCCGTCCCACGCCGTTGCCGGGCGACCGCATGACCTATGTGAAGCAGGTCGAGGGCGTCGACACCCGGCTGACCCTGCTCTGGTTCCTCCAGGAGGATCCGCGGGACTGCTGGGCGGAGCATTTCGCCGGGCTCGACGCGACGGTTGCGGAATCGGGTCTGGGGCGGGTGGAGCTGGTGGCGCCGTTCATTCCGACCGTGCCGGGCACGGACCGGTATGTGGATCAACTGCGCTGAGATGTCCGGCGGTTGACGCCGTGCGGTGTTCCCGTTACCCGGATGTGCGCGGAGAGCCCTCTCGGCCAGGACGGCGAGCCGGACGAGAGGGCTACCGGCAGCACCTGAAGGGGTGCGGCAGTGCGGGGTAAGGGAAGCATCGGTCAGGCGTTGACGGAGCCCTTGGCGACATCACGCACGAATGCGGTCCACGCGCCGGGGACGAAGGTGAGCGAAGGGCCTTCGGGGGCCTTCGAGTCACGTACGGCGATCGCCTGCACAAGAGGGGACTTGACTTCGACGCAGGCGCCGTTGCCCCCGGAATACGACGACTTCGTCCAGTTGTCCGTAGCACCCTGACGAATGGCCATGTTCACTCCGGTTCAGAGAGTTGTGTGAGCGCCATCGGATTTCCCGGTGGCGTGATCGACGCTACTCGCCAAGCTCCCTGCGTGAAGGGGCCATTCACTCGACCGGATGGTATATACCATGCAGGTCTTCCGCTACGAGGTGGCGACGGTGTACCGTGCCGTCGCCTCACCCGTAGCATCGCTTCATTTCCCTCATACCGGACTTTGTGGGCTGGCTGGTTTACGCGCCCGTACGGCCGGAGTTCATGCCGTGTTCAGACGGGTGTACCCCTTTGCGATCCCGTCGATGAAATGCCGGGTCTGCTCCACGTTCAGGGCCTGGGCCCTCAGGTGCTCGTACATGACGCTGTACCGCTGGACGTCATTCGCCTTCTCCAGATAGAGGTCGCTGGTGACGCCCTCGATATAGACCACGCTGGAATCGGCGGCGTCCGGAAATTCCAGAATGGCGTACTGCCCGTTGATGCCCGGGTGAGCCCCCATGTCGAACGGCAGCACCTGGACGGTCACGTGCGGCAGGTGGGACAGCTCCACCAGGCGTTCCAGCTGCTCGATCATCACCTGCTTGCCGCCGACCAGCCGGCGCAGCGCGGACTCGTCGATGACCGCCCACAGCCGCAGCGGCTGCTCGGGGGTGGTGATCCGGTCCTGGCGGCGCGAACGGACGCTGACGCGCTTGTCGATGTCCGACTGCGGGGCCTCCGGCAGTGCGCCCTTGATCAGCGCCTCGGCGTACTGCCGGGTCTGCAGCAGGCCGGGGATCACCTGGGGTTCGTACACCCGCAGCGACTCGGCATCGGTCTCCAGGCCGATGTAGACGCTGTACGGGATGTCGCCGAAGGCGTGCCACCAGCCCTGCTGGCGGGAGTCCTTGGCCATCTGCATGAGCGAGTCGACGACCCGGACGTCCTCGACCTCGTACACCCCGCAGAGGTCGCGTACGTCGCGCTGGCTGATGGAACGGCGGCCGTTCTCCAGGCGGCTGATCTTGGACTGCGAGACCAGCAGGCGCTCCGCGACCTCCTCGGCCGTCATGCCCTTGATCTCGCGCAGTCGGCGCAATTCCTGACCCAACCGGCGTCGCCTGACGGTGGGATTGACGTTGGACGGCACGGAAACGGCACCTCCGGCTATGTAGCTGTGCGTATCTACTGCTCAGCAGATTGCCACCCGAGCCCCCGGCCGCGCTGGGAAACGGCCACACGCAGCGGCGCGGGGCAGCCGGTGGTACCGGCTGCCCCGCGCTTGGTGCGGCTCCCGAACCGGGTCTTGGGGACGACGGTGCGGCGGTATTCGGTTGTTGCGGTGATGCCTTGCGGTGCGAGTGGTGCCGGGCGTGCGGGTGCTGCGCCGGCGCCCGTGCGGTCCTAGTGGGCCGCCGTGTGCGCCATGCTGTCGCGGCGTGACTGCGACTGCACTTGCTGTTGCAACGGAACTCCGGCCGCCTGGTTGCGGCGCGGTTGTGCGACCGCCCCGTTCTGGACGTCCATCACGGCGTGCGCCACGAGACCGCCCATCGGGTCGTGTCTGATCAGGTCCCGGAGCCGGGAGCGCGAGGAGCGCCCCTCGTTTCCGGGGTACAGGTGCTTGCCGAGTCCGACCGCGTGGGCCAGTGCGGCAAGCGCCGCGGTCCGCGGGTCCGGCGGTACGCCGGTGCGGATCGCACTGTCCAGCCTGGTTCTGATGTCCCGGCTGATTGCCGTGTCCGTCGCCTGGTAGCGAGTCGTCGGCAGCACTCCGCACATCTGGCCCGCCACGGCATGCACCATGCCGCACCGCTCCAGATGAGCGAGGTAAATCTGGCGGAGCCCCAGCCGGGGTCCGCCGATCCAGTGGACGGCCCGGACCGGGCTGCCGCGTCTGCGCAGCAGTTCCAGTGCGGAGTCCAGAGTCGGATCTCCTGTCGGCCGTGGCATCACCACGGCGATACGATCCCCATCAGGGGCTATCCGTCCTGCCAGAGCCAGCTCTACTAGCTGGGCCCCGGCAAGGCCGAGGTCGAGCGACTGCGGCTGCGCTGTGGTACCCGTGGTCGGGTCCAGAGCGAGCAGCAAAAGCTCCTCCGGAATTGTTCTGCGGCTCCTGCCCATCCATGCCTCCCCGCGTGGATGAGTGACAGGGTGACCCCTCTCACATCTGTCTGTCGAGAGCGCCTGGGTGCTTTGTACGGGAACCAGTAGGTATGTCGTTCTCGTCTAGCAGCCCGGACATGGGTTCACACGGGACACTGGTAGACGGTTCGGACAGCGCGGGGATGTCCCCGCGCCGCATGGAGGAGGCATCGGTGGCGGGCGAGTCCCCCGACAAGTCGGAGCAGCAGAAGTCGTCGGGAACGACTCGGAGCGAGGCTGATCCGCGGCTTGCCGTGTTCCGTGAACCCGCCTCTCCGGCGGAGTCCGGAGGCGGTGTGGACACGGCGACGGCCGTCTTCCGCACGCAGCGGTCCGCGCCGGAGGCGGAGGACGCCGATGGCGGAGCCGTGGCCGAGGCCGCGGCGGACGCGGATGCCGGTGCAGATGCGGCCGTTGCCGGTGATGTGGATGTCGCCGCCGACGCGGATGCGGATGCCGGGGTCGCCGAGGGCGACGTGGCGGACGGAGCCGAAGGGGCCGCTTCGAGCGGCTCCGCCGAAAACGACGGCGTGACCGCCAAGGAGCCTGGGGCCGCTGCGGGCACGGCGGGGGCCGCGGAGCCCACGGAAGGCTCTGAGAGCCCGGTGAAGGCCCCTGAGGCCGGTCCGGGCGCTGCGGAGGCGCCCGTGGAGCCTGCGGAGCCTGTGGAGCCCGCTGAGGGGGCCGGGCCCGTCGGCGCCGCCGAGCCCGACGCGACCGACGAACCCGAGGCATCCGATCCGGCCGACGAGCCGGAGAAGACCGACGAGCCGGAGAAGACCGACGAGCCGGGGAAGACCGACGAGCCGGGGAAGACCGACGAGCCGACGAAGGCCGTCGAGCCGGAGGCATCCGATCCGGCCGACGAGCCGGAGAAGACCGACGCATCCGATCCGGCCGACAAGCCCGAGAACGCCGACAAGCCCGAGAACGCCGACGAGCCCGAGAAGGCTGTCGAGCCCGGGGGCGGCGACGCGCGGCTGCGTGCAGCCGTTGCCGCATGGGTGTCCAAGGACGAAGACGCGAAGAGCGACGCACCCGGTGCCGACGCCTCCGGGCCTGCCGCTCCCGAGGCCCACGACGCCTCCGCCGCGGAGCCGGACGGTGAAGACGAGGAGCCCGCAGACGAGGCCTCCGCCGAAGAGGCCGCTGCTGTCGTGCCCTCCACCGACGACGACTCCTCCGACGTTGCCTCCACCGACGACGACTCCTCCTCCGACGATGCCTCCACCGCCGAAGACTCCACCGACCGCGACGCCCCGGACAGCGCTTCCGGGGCACGCGTTCCGCGGACCCGTGAGGAGGCCGGTGGCGAGGCGCGGCCCGCTGAGGACGAGCGCGGGATCGACCAGGCGACGGCCGTCTTCAAGGCGCCGAAGCTGCCCCGTGTCGACCAGCCCACGACCGCGCTGAAGATCACCCCGCCCCCGGCGGAGGCGAAGCCGGGGACCGGGACCCGGCCGGAGTCCCCTGCCGAGCGGACCAGCAAGTTCGTACCGCTGCGTGCGGACGACGTACGGCCGGCTCCCGCACCCCGCACACCGGAGGCACCCGCGCCCGCGCCGTCCGGCGCCGGTGGCCTGCCGCCCGCCGCGTCGCTCAGTGGTGCCGAGCGGACCCGGCAGCAGCCGATGCCGCCCCGGCCGCCGCTCGACCTGCTGGCGGAGCTGACGAACACCCCGCCGCCGCCGGAGACCCCGGTCCGCACGGCCGTGCGCCGGGTCAAGATCTGGACCCCGCTGGTTCTCCTGCTGCTCATCGTGTTTGCGATCGTGCAGATGGTGCGCCCGTTGCCGGCCCCCGTACTCACGATGACGGCGGAATCGTCGTACGCCTTCAAGGGCGGCGACCTGAACCTCTCCTGGCCGGAGCAGGGGCAGTCGGCGGTCACCGTCGACGGTGTCGGCTCGATGGGTTCGTCGGGAGCGCAGAAGCCGGCGCCCATCGCCAGCGTCGCCAAGATCATGACGGCGTACGTGGTGCTCAAGGAGCACCCGCTCACCGGCAAGGAGCAGGGCGAGAAGATCACCGTCGACCAGCAGGCGGAGGACGAGTCCAAGATCGACGGCGAGTCCACCGCGCCGATCGCCAAGGGGCAGCAGTTCACCGAGAAGCAGATGCTGCAACTCCTGATGATCCCGTCCGGGAACAACGCCGCGCGTCTCTTCGCCCGCTGGGACTCGTCCGAGACCGAGTTCATCGCGAAGATGAACGCCGCGGCCAAGGACCTCGGCATGGACGGCACCACGTACACGGACCCCAGCGGTCTGAAGAAGACGACGGTCTCCACCGCCACCGACCAGCTGAAGCTGGCCAAGGCCGTGATGCAGAACGAGATCTTCCGGGAGATCGTCGACACCCCGCAGATCAAGATCGACGGCATCGACACGACGATCTACAACAACAACACGATCCTGCTGCAGCCTGGCGTGAGCGGCATCAAGACCGGCTCCTCCACGCCGGCCGGCGGCAACCTGGTCTGGTCCGCCAACACGGTCGTGGACGGCAAGAAGCTCTGGATCTACGGCGCGGTCATGGGGCAGCAGGCGGGCACCGGGCAGCCGTACGACAGCCTGGTGATCTCGCTGGACAACAGCCTCAAGCTGATCAAGGACGCGCAGAAGGCGGTGACCTCCGCCACGGTCGTCAAGAAGGGCGATGTCGTCGGATACGTCGACGACGGGTTCGGCGGCCGCACTCCGCTGGTCGCGACCGGTGACCTCAAGGCGAAGGGCTGGCCGGGGCTCAAGGTCGAGCTGTCCGTGAAGGACAACGGCAAGGAGATCTCGCGCAGCATGACGGCGGGCACGAAGGTCGGCGTGGTGACCGTGGGGACGGGCCCCGGCAAGGTCAGTACGCCGGTCGCCCTCCAGCAGGACCTGAAGGACCCGGCCTTCGGCCAGAAGCTGACCCGGATCGGCTGACGCTCCGCACCGGCCCGGTGCGTACCGGTGGTGCCCCGCGGTCTTGAACAGCACGACGCCGCCCGAGAGTGGAGTGGCGCCCACGTTGTCGCGGATCACGTTGGACCGCACCTCGGTG